>NZ_JAVAYL010000089.1:0-535 GCF_054185225.1 Bradyrhizobium sp. 18BD
TTGGCGTCTTATCTTCCGAAGCTACATATTTTTGAACTTGATCCATTTGATCTACTGGAACAAATAGTTGATCCGTACCTTTATATTGCAATTTAATATAATCACGATGTGTTTGCCCTACTTCGAGCGTCTCAACACCTAAATATCTACCAACACCATGATGCACATGAACAATATAATCTCCCACATTTAAATCTTGGTAAGACTTAATTTTTTCAGCATTTGAGATAGCTTTCGTACGTTTTCGTTGCTTTTTCTGTTTTGATTTAAAAAGCTCACGCTCAGTAATGACAACTAATCCCATATCAGGTAGTTCAAATCCTTCAGATAAACTGCCCTCAATAATCACTGCTTGTCCCGATGACATTGAGCGATGCAATTTTGTTATTGATGGAATATGCATTTCACTTAACATCGCTTGCATACGTTCAACTTTAGTTTCGGTTTCGACCAAAACCACGATATGATAGTTTTGATTAACATATCGTTGAAATTCAGAACGCATAATGTCATATTGCCCATAAAATTGTTGGAC
>NZ_JAVAYL010000090.1:0-534 GCF_054185225.1 Bradyrhizobium sp. 18BD
GCGTCTTTCACGGTTCCTTTAATAACGTCAATTGCCGTTAAGGTTCCGGTATTGTTTTTAATGATATGCAGATGATCTGCTGCCCTAAAGCCTGCCATTGTGCGGGCGTTGACTCCAATAGCCAAACAGGGCATGATTAATGCGAGTAATGTTTTTTTCATGATTAAGCGGTTATAGTATTTTTGAAATTTTTGAGTTGTTTTTTTCTTAGCGTGTTTTATCCATAGGCTGTTGATTAAAGTGTGTAGTTAAAATATCATCATTTAAATATTCCATAACCAGGGCAGTGGCGCCCAAAAGCTCGGCATCAAAACCCAGTGATGAAATAAGCAATTCTGTTCTTGCGGCCAAACGTGGAATGCAATATTTGTTTAACGCCTGCTGTATAGGAGCCAGCATTATTTTAGCGGCTTTTGTACCCCGACCACTTAAAATTATAGCCCGCGGATTCATAATATGTATCAGTATGGCCAGGGCTTTACCTATTTTGTAGCCTGCATCTGAAAGCAGATCTATCACGTACTGATCGCCAAT
>NZ_JAVAYL010000091.1:0-534 GCF_054185225.1 Bradyrhizobium sp. 18BD
GAGAATAAACTTCCTAATACAGAGACAATCATTAACACAATTGCAAATACGAGTAATGTTAGTACATCGAATTTGACAGGTACTGCATCAGGTAAAAATGCACCTGTAACGCCTGTTAACAGTAAGCCAAATGCCGTACCAAATAATGCTAATATGAGCGTCTGCGAAATAACTACGTTCGCTAAATAGCCATTCGTAAATCCTTGAGCCTTTAATATGCCAAATAAACTTGTTTTTTGTAATGTCATGACATATAAGAAAATGCCTATAACTGTAGCTGAAATGACAAATAAGAATGAAATCATAAAGTTTAATGTTAAGTTCTGTGGTTTATAACCTTGTAAATTTTCAATAAAGTCATTAATACTTACCGCTTCAAGCTCTTGGTTTAATTTTTTGTCTTTCCAATTTGTATCACGTACAACAACTGCATTAATTTTATCTCCAGTCAATCTAGGATTGATTTTGGCAATGGTAGCGTCATTCGTGAAAATGACTGGTGACGCATTATATTTTGCACTTTCTGTAAAACCT
>NZ_JAVAYL010000092.1:0-534 GCF_054185225.1 Bradyrhizobium sp. 18BD
CATGGGTATAGCTGCAAAATAAAACAGCAGATGCAAATAAACAGGTAGTTAGTTTCATGTTGATTTTAAATTACAGGAAAACTAAAGGTAGGGATTTTGTTTGTCCGTTCATTGGCTCACTGGTTCATTTGTTCATTTGTCTTGGCAACATAGCTCTCCGATCCTGCACTAATGAACAAATGAACCAGTGAACTAATCAACTGATAAAGTTAAAAGTTGTTAATTTTAACCAATCCTGCTGTTTAATTGAGCGGGGCAAGCTATATTAGCCCCCGATTAAGAAAACAAGCAAAAGCCGGGTTATTTAATCCCGCTTTTATTGATAACAGGTTCCGGATGTAATTATTTATTTACAATGGATTTTTACTATCTGCATCTTTATTGATAATAATGCTTTTTTTTACACGTTTGCTAAACCGGATAAGATGGTAAGCTGCAAACTTATACAAGTTGTTAGTACAAATTTATAACATGAAAAAAATCTTTACATTACTTACGGCAGCCCTAATGATGCTGATAGTGTTTAATGCACGG
>NZ_JAVAYL010000093.1:0-534 GCF_054185225.1 Bradyrhizobium sp. 18BD
CATCCCAAGTAGAGGCATGCGATGAGATTGCTTCGTCGTTACTCCTTGCAATGCCATGTGGGCTTTCGAGCTTTCGGTATCAGGATTTCTTTCCTCAAAAATTCTTCTTTTAATTTCCAAAAAAGTACTCTATATTCACAGCATCAAAAACAAGTGTTATTCTCACACTCATTATAAACCAATAAACTGATGTTCAATATGCTTAAACCCCTACATCGTTCTCTTGTTAAAAAAATACAATCGATTGCATTAATTCTCTCGCTTGTTCTTTGCGGTATTTCTACACCTGCTTTAGCGTTTGTTAAATCATACAAGAAAACCGCCGATGGCGTTACTTTTTCCCTGGATAAAGGCTTCCTGAAAGTACTGATACGCCGGGCCGATATCATTGAAGTGAAATACACCATATTTAATGCTTTTGAAACCAAGCCATCCCTGGTGGTTAACAATAGCTGGAAAACCCCTACGCCTTACCAGCTGGCCGAAAGTAAAACCGAGGTAACTATTACCACGGCCAAACTAAAGGTCAGGGTG
>NZ_JAVAYL010000094.1:0-532 GCF_054185225.1 Bradyrhizobium sp. 18BD
GCCATCAGCTATCAGATCAAGATACTCGAGGAGCGGGTCGGCGAACCGCTCTTTGTCCGGCGAGGAAGACGCGCCGAGTTGACTGTCGGGGGCGCTCGCGTCGCATCACGGTTGGCGACCGCTTTCGACGAGATCGAAATGGCGTTCGACGAGCTGACCGGCGAGAGCGAGACGGTACTGCGAATTGCCACGACGGCGAGCATTGCAAGCAACTGGCTCGCGCGAAACATCGGCTCCTTTCAAGCCGCTCATCCGGATATCGAGATCGAGCTCGAAGTCAGCAGCACCGTGATCGACCTCGCGGAAGCTCGCATCGATGTTGCAATACGAACCGGTCGCGGGGATTGGCCGGCCCTGAAGTCCGAGCATCTGGCTGCGGTGGTTTTCACCCCGATGTGCAGTCCGGCCCTGCTCGAGGGCCGCCGTCTGCCGCTGGATGCGCGGGAAGCCCGGAATATGCAGAGGATCAGCCCGCAGGATCGATGGTGGCCGATATGGTTCCGCAGCGCCGGAGTGGAGATCGGGGGCGATC
>NZ_JAVAYL010000095.1:0-531 GCF_054185225.1 Bradyrhizobium sp. 18BD
GAGCCATTTCGTTTGTATTTCCACTTTCAATAGATAAAAAAACACGCTGAACTAGCTGAGAAAACCGTCCGTTCACTGCTTCATGGATTTCCGCATAACTGACCGCATTCGTTCGTTCCTTGGCTAGCACAGCCAGCTGTTGGAAATTCGAGGGAAGTTGCTGTAATGCAGAAAAACTAGCAAGTAATCCTGTGATAAAATCATCGCCAGTGGGAGTTAAACCAATCCCCAATCCCAAAATCTTCGTTAAACAATCAAGAGCTGTTTTAAAAGATTTTTGCGCCCAAACTTGTTGAAAATAAATCATTGCTTTTTGAATCTGGGTCCGACTATAAGAATCAAAAAGAAAGGTTGACGGCGAAGCAGGGAAAAGCGCGTGCCAAGGATTGAAACGAGTTTGCTGAATATACGTTAAAAAAATAGCTATCTTTGTTTTACTGGGTGTTAAATAAAGTGGCGTTGGTTGCCAAATTTGGGCATCGGCTAGTGTCAATTGTCGTCGGCCTAACCGAATAAACAGTGGCTCAATTT
>NZ_JAVAYL010000096.1:0-530 GCF_054185225.1 Bradyrhizobium sp. 18BD
GTTTCACAATGATTTCTTCTGAAGTTTTCTTTAGCTACACTCACTGCCATTTCATCAATATCCAACGCTTTAATACGTTTTACACCGATTAGATGACTTGCAATACTTAATATACCTGAGCCAGTACCAACATCAATTACTGAATGCTGTGGCAATACATATGTTTCTATTGCCTTCAAACACATACTTGTAGTCGGATGATCACCTGTTCCAAAAGCCATACCTGGGTCGAGCTCAATGCAAAGCTCTTCATCCGCTTCTTTAGCATATGTTTCCCAACTAGGAACTATTGTGAACTTCTTCGACGCTCGGAATGGATGGAAATAGTTTTTCCATTCATTTTCCCAATCCGTCTCTGCAATAATTTGCTCACTGAATTGAACGTTATGTTGATCAAGTTCATCTAAATTTAATAACTCATCTTTAATTTGCTGTCGCAACTTATCATCATAAGTCATTTCATTAAAATAGGCTTTCAATCTTACTCCCTTATCTGGATAATCCTCTTTTTTCAAAGCGTAAATTTCACC
>NZ_JAVAYL010000097.1:0-529 GCF_054185225.1 Bradyrhizobium sp. 18BD
TGTCACGTTAAGTATTTATTTACCAGAATCTTATAATCAACTTGTTAAATATAATGTCATTCTTTGCTTTGACGGATTAGATTTTTTACGTTTCGGGAGAATACAACGTACATATGAATCGTTAATCAAAGAAGCGCGTATTGATGATGCGATCATTGTTGTATTCCATTATGAAGACGTTGATAAGCGTAGAGAGGAATTTCATCCACAAGGAAGTCGTTCTCATTTAACTATTCAATCAGTCGGTAAAGAAATATTGCCATTTATTGACTCGACGTTTTCTACACTGAAAGTAGGTAATGCAAGGTTATTAGCAGGGGATAGTTTAGCGGGTAGTATTGCCTTATTAACGGCGTTGACCTATCCAACGATTTTTAGTCGTGTAGCAATGTTAAGTCCACATTCAGATGAAAAAGTATTAGATAAGCTAAATCAATGTGCAAATAAAGAACAATTGACAATTTGGCATGTCATTGGTCTAGATGAAAAAGATTTTACTTTACCAACAAATGGTAAGCGTGCCGATTTC
>NZ_JAVAYL010000010.1:0-280143 GCF_054185225.1 Bradyrhizobium sp. 18BD
AACCTGACAGCGCCGTTCGTCCGCACGAAGTTTTGGGCTCACGGAGAGCAATCCGCCCTGCCCAATCCTCTCGCACCCGACGCTGCCGCGTCCACCGCAGGCCCGGCTCGCGAAAATGACGACCACACGATCGCCCCTCAAGGATGAGCCGGGATGGGCAACACATACGACATTTCCGAATTTCGGTAAAGTGGAATATTTTCGAACGCGCGTCTTGACAACATCGCTGTGACCGCGCGGTGTTTTGCCCGACGGAAGGCATCGCATATCTTTCATGATATGATCACGCGGCAATCGTCCCAGCCCTGAGGTTCATATGATCATTGACCGAAACGCTCTGTCCGTCGACGTCGAATACGTCATCGACGCGAATGGTCGAAAAGCAGTTCTGGTGGTGGAAACCGGCTTGCAGCTGGATCCTGCCGAAATCGATTTTGACAAGGCGGCCGTCGATGCGATTTGCGCCGAGCTCGAGCGGCATCGCGCATCCACTCTCTCGATCGATGCTGTCCGGCTCGTGAGAAGACGACTTGGGCCAGCCGAGGCGATCAAGGTCACCGGAACGCTCGGCGAGCACCATGTCAGGACCGTCCTTAATTCGGACTAGGAGGGCCATGGGATAAAGGCTAAGGGACCACTTGTAAGTCAAACGGTGAAAGCATGGGCCGGTTCGCAAGCACGGCGTCACTCTACGAGCATTTGCGCCCGCCCTATCCGAGCGAGTTCTTTCGCAGCGTCGCGCACAAGCTCGGTCTCTCCAGACAGAGCAGCCTGATCGATCTCGGCACCGGACCCGGGCTGCTGGCGCTCGGCTTCGCGCCCTATGCCGGCCGCATCGTCGGTGTCGACCCGGAGCCGGCAATGCTCGATGCGGCGCGACGCGCGACTGCGAGCGCTGGCCACGTGCTCACGCTGATCGAGGGAAAGACCGAAACGCTTGCCCCTGATATCGGCAGCTTCGATGTCGTGACGATCGGCCGTGCGCTGCATTGGATGGATCGTGAGCCGACGCTGGCACGGCTCGACGGGCTGGTCGCGCCCAACGGTGCAATTGCCATCTGCGCCTCGTTCTCGGCGACCGACGGCAACAATCCGTGGCTCGAGGGCTACAACGAGATCCGCCGCCGCTGGTCGCCGGCCAAGCTCTGGGAGGAGGCAGGCTGGGGCACGCGCACCCATCGCGACTTGCGGGCATTCTTTCGCGGCAGCGCCTTTGCCCCCACCGAGCTCCTCAAGGTCGAAACCAGCCACATGGTCAGCGTGCAAGACCTGACACAACGCTTGCTCACCTACTCGTCATCGTCGCCCGAAGCGTTGGGCGACAACGTCGAGGCCGCACTGCGCGACATCGAGAGCCATTTGGCCTCGTTCAGTCGCGACGGCGCCATCACCGAGACCATCGTCTCGACGGCTGAGATCATAAAGCGCTAGGGAAATTGTCGCGAAGAGCGGAAAGCAAGGCGATCCAGACAACGCCGCCGCAAGACTGGATCGCCTGCCATTCCCTCCGTCCTCAATCGAGTCGAATCCGACGTGACCGTTCGCGCAACCGTGGAGTGGCGGCTGCGTTGAATGCGGTCGAGCAATCGTCGTCGTTCTCGCCATCGAGCAGCGGAGCACCACAGTGCCGGCACATGCGCACCGACAACGACGGCGCCTTGCCGCTCGCCACGGCCTGACGATAGCTCGTCAGATCGATGACGTTGCGGGGCGTCGTTATGTGTTTTTCAACCATGGCTGTTCCTCGCGGCTAACCCGCTGGTTATCGCAGACAAGTTTCGCGCAAACGTTCAGCCCACTGCTCAAATTTTACCGGAGGAATTGGGGCGGCGCGCACACATCACCGCGTGGCCGCAATCCCGCTCTATTCTGCGACACCAACCGCCGTGTCTCTGCGAACGGCGTAAGATATCGGTAGGTATCTTTGCCGGAGTGGCGATACGAACGTCAGGCTGTCGTTCCTGGCATGATCTCGCGGCAAGCTAGTTCCGGATCGCGCTTACAGCCACTTCTTCCACTTGAAGATCCAGTACGGAACGATGGCCGCGAACAGCATCATCACGATCGCCATCGGATAGCCGTGCGCCCATTCGAGTTCCGGCATCGACTTGAAGTTCATGCCGTAGATCGAGGCGATCAGCGTCGGCGGCATCAGGACAACAGCCATGACCGAGAACAGCTTGATAATGTTGTTCTGCTCGAGATTGACGACGCCGAGCATGGCGTCCAGCACAAAGGTGATCTTGCTGGAGAGATAGGAGGCGTGGTCGGTCAGTGACGCCACGTCGCGCTGCATGGTCTTGAGCTGCTCGCGCATGTCCTTCGACCATTTCACGCCTTCTACCACCGCCGAGAGGAACGTGACGACGCGGCCGATCGAGACCAGGCTCTCGCGCACCTTCGAGGTCAAATCGCCCTTGCGGCCGATCGAGATCAGGATCTGGGAATATTGCTTGGCGTGGCCGTGACGCTCGCTCTCGGGCTCGAAGATGTCGTGCGAAACCTGGTCGATCTCGGCGCCGCAGCGTTCCAGAATGTCGGCGCAGCGATCGATCACGGCGTCCAGCAGTTCCATCAGCACCATCTCGCCGGAGATGGAAGGCGTGCAGGAGCGGGCGAGCTTGGCCTCGACCAGCGCGAAGGGTTTTGGCTGATCGTAGCGCACCGTCACCAGGCGATGGTCGCCGAGGATGAAGGTCACCGCCGTGGTCCGGGGCATGTCGGTATCGGAGTGGCACATCAGCGTCGCGGTCATGTAGCGCGCGCTATTTTCGATATAGAGGCGGCTGGAGATCTCGATCTCCTGCATGTCCTCCCGGGTCGGGATCGCAATGCCCAGGAACCGCTCCACCGCCTTGTCCTCAGCGCCAGTCGGGTTGACCAGATCGACCCATACCGCGTGCTCCGGCACGGCCGCCAGATCCTCGACCACGGCCTTCTTGAGGCTGCCCTCGGAGGGAACGAACACAGAAAACATGCACAACTCCAGCAGGGGCCTGCGACAGACTGACAGCCCTTAGCGCGATTCTGACAAGTTGAAGATGACAAGCACATTAACGGAGCGTTTGCATTTATGGCGGCGCCGTGGCACGGAATCGACAGTTTTCGGCATCCTCGGCCCCAAAAACCGCCCAAGGGCGCAAAAATTGCGGCAAAAAAGCCACAGGTTCGCTCTCGCAGCGCGGGAAAAGGTCCGAAACGCTGGAATTGTGGCAGATTTCAACGATAATAGGGACCAACGGAGTCGTGGTTTTGGGCTTTGGCTCAAGCTCCGCGAAAGCTTGTTGTTGTCGATTGGAACCAAATCATGTCGTCGCTGAAAGTTTTGCTGGGTGTTTTGGCCGCTGGCCTGATGCTGTCGGGCTGCATGCAGGCCACGCATTTTGAGGCGACCGACACCAAGGCCTTCAAGCCGAAGGATAAGGAACTGCTCGCCAAGGTCCGGTACGAGAATACCCCGGTCGCCGAGCCGTTCCGCCGCGCCATCGTCGAATACCACCGCAAGGAATCGCCGGGCTCGATCGTGGTCGATTCCGACAACCACTATCTCTACTACGTGCTGGATGGCGGCAAGGCGATCCGTTACGGCATCACCGTCGGTGAAGAGGCCATGGCCTGGTCCGGCATCGCCAAGGTCGGCAGCATGACCGAGTGGCCGGCCTGGCATCCGACCCCGGGCGAGATCTCGCGCCTGGGCGTTCCGACCTATGTCGCGCCTGGCCCGGACAATCCGATGGGCTCTCGCGCGATGTATCTCTACTCGGGCGGCAAGGACACGCTGTTCCGCATCCACGGCACCAACCAGCCGGAATATATCGGCGCCTCGATCTCGTCGGGCTGCATCCGCCTGACCAACGAGGACGCGATCGACCTCTACGGCCGCGTCAAGGTCGGCACCATCGTCGTGGTGCTCGAGCCGAAGCACGGCGACTCGCCCTACAATTCGCGTCTGGCGCTCGGCGCCGGCGGAACCGGCCAGGCGGGCAGCTACTGATCGCCTTCTGATCTCCGAGATTTTAAAAGCGCCGGTTTCACCGGCGCTTTTTTGTTGCCGGCTTGTGCGATCGGGCTTTGTTGCCATCGACCGCCGGCTTGTCCGCAGGCGCCGGAGATTTCTCCGCCGCCTCGTCATCAGCACCCTCCTTCGCCTCGGGCTTGGCATCAGACTTGTTGCCATCAGACTTGTTGCCATCAGACTTGGCGGCGACCTCGCGCGGCGGCGCTTCCTCGGGACGTTCCGCCGGCAACAGCGGGGCGACCTGCGGCAGGGGATCCCAGACATTCCACTGGCAGATCCGGTAGTCGTTGCGCCGCTGCGCCAGATCGAGATGGATGTGGTCCTCGTGGTACCAGTCCGAGCCCGGCCCAAGCACGGTCGAAAACCGCGAACAGACCGAATGCAGCACGCGCTCGCGCACGTCGCGCGGCATGGTGCGGTCGGTGAGGCCGATCGACTGCCCGTTGGCGAGCTTGATGGCGCGGACGTCGAGCGCGTTGGCCTTGCCGTGCTCGGACAGCATTGCGCCTGCGATGCGGTTGCGGCCGCGGCACTCGAAGCTGTCGAAATTGTCGAGATCGCTGATGGTCGAGCCGAGGCTGGTGGCTATCGGCACCATGTCCTTGCGCACCCAGTCGGCGATCGCGGAGGCCATGGTGCAGCGGAGGATCGCCGCCGGCTTGACCGCGACCTTACGCTTGTCCGGCAGCACGATGGCCTCCAACCGCACCAGATCCTGGCCGCCGCAGGCACCGGGACCGCGAATGTCAGGGATCGACGGCGCGATCGCGATCTCCTCGGTCAGTGCAAGCCGGCAGGCCGAGAGCTGCTTCTCCGGCGGCGCCGCGGCCTCAGCGGGTTTGCTGCCGTTCGGCTTGTCGGGAGCAGGTTTTCCTTCGGTCTCGGGCGCGGCCTCGTCCGTTGCCTTCTCGTCCGCCGCCTTGGGGGCTTCCGCCGGGCGGGGCTTTGGTAGCGGTATCTTGGTGGCGTGCACGACCGTGCGCGGCCGTGGTGTACCAAGACCGAAGATATCGAACGGCGCAGCGTGTTTTCGCGCCTCCGCCCGATCGGCGAGCACAAGCGTTAGCCCCAGCACAGCGGTAACCATTGCCGCGCCGGAGGACATATAGCCGCGACAAGACCATTTGCGGCGAAAGTCCGGCAGGCTAAAACTCATGACAATTCTTTGGCCCTGCGCTGAGAGCGACAACCGCCCAGCGAATTCTCGGAGGAACGACGGAATGCTTGGTTTGATGCAAGATTGGCCCCTGCTCTGCCACCGGATCATCGAACACGCCGCCAGGATTCATGGCAAGCAGGAGGTCGTCACGCGATCGGTCGAGGGACCGATCCATCGCACCACCTACGGTGAAATCCACAAGCGCGCGCTCAAGGTCTCCCAGATGCTGGAGCGCGACGGCATCAAGCTCGGCGACCGTGTCGCAACGATCGCCTGGAACACCTGGCGCCATCTCGAAGTCTGGTACGGCATCATGGGGATCGGCGCCATCTGCCATACCGTCAATCCCCGCCTTTTCCCCGAACAGATCGCCTGGATCATCAACCATGCGGAAGACCGCATCGTGATGACCGACCTCACCTTCATTCCGATGCTGGAAAAGATCGCCGACAAGCTGCCGAGCGTGGAGCGCTACGTCGTTCTCACCGACAAGGCGCATCTGCCGCAGACCACGCTGAAGAATGTCGTCGCCTACGAGGACTGGATCGCGGAGGCCGACGGCAAATTCACATGGAAGGAGTTTGACGAGAACACGGCAGCCGCGATGTGCTACACGTCGGGCACCACCGGCGATCCGAAGGGTGTGCTGTATTCGCATCGCTCCAACGTGCTGCACGCGCTGATGGCCAACAATGTCGACGCCCTCGGCACCAGCGCCTCCGAGACAATGCTGCCGGTGGTTCCGCTGTTCCATGCCAACAGCTGGGGCATTGCCTTCTCCGCGCCTTCGCAGGGCACCAAGCTGGTGATGCCCGGCGCCAAGCTCGACGGCGCCTCGGTCTACGAGCTGCTCTCGACCGAGAAGGTGACGCACACCGCGGGCGTGCCGACGGTGTGGCTGATGCTGCTCCAGCACATGACCGCCAACAATCTGAAGCTGCCCGACCTGAAGATGGTGATCTGCGGCGGCTCGGCGATGCCGCGCTCGATGATCAAGGCTTTCCTCGACATGGGCTCGAACGTGCGCCACGCCTGGGGCATGACCGAGATGAGCCCGATCGGCAGCGTCGCGGCGTTGAAGCCGCCGTTCCAGAACGCGACCGGCGAAGCCAGGCTCGACGTGCTGCAGATGCAGGGCTATGCGCCCTTCGCGGTCGAGATGAAGATCACCGACGACGCCGGCAAGGAGCTGCCCTGGGACGGCAAGACTTTTGGCCGCCTCAAGGTCTCCGGCCCGGCCGTCGCCAAGGCCTATTACCGCGTCGACGCCAACATCCTCGACGAGGACGGCTTCTTCGACACCGGCGACGTCTCGACCATCGACGAGGCCGGCTACATGCGGATCACTGACCGCTCCAAGGACGTGATCAAGTCGGGCGGCGAGTGGATCTCCTCGATCGACCTCGAGAACCTCGCGGTCGGTCATCCCGCCGTGGCGGAAGCCGCCGTGATCGGCGTGTTCCACCCCAAATGGGACGAGCGGCCGCTGCTGATCGTGCAACTCAAGCAGGGCCAGCAGGCCAGCCGCGAGGACATCCTGAAATACATGGATGGCAAGATCGCCAAATGGTGGATGCCCGACGACGTCGCCTTCGTCGAAGGCATCCCCCACACCGCCACCGGCAAGATCCTGAAGACGGCGCTGCGCGACCAGTTCAAGGATTATCGTTTCCCGAACGCGGCGGCGTAGGTCCCCACAAGGCGCCATGCCCGGGCAGGAGCGCGAAGCGCGTCTTCGCGCCACCGGGCATCGGCCTCCCGAGCGCGAAAAGATAGACGTGGATGGCCGGGTCCAGCCCGGCCATGACGGCGAGAGGGGTAGCGGAACCCTTGAATTTGCCCCCGGGCCGTGGTCTCAACGGCCTATCGTCGCGCCACACGGCCGGCACCGCCTTCAACACCCCGGCAGAGCTCTTCCGATGGCCCGCAGGTTTTCCGCTCCCTATCAGACGGAGCCCGTGTCCAGCCTCGCGACCTGGGCGCGCAATCTGGCGGTGTTCGCGGTGGTGGCGGTGGTGGTGTCGATCCTCATCGTCCGCTTCGGCTTTCTGGAGCCGAAGCCGGCGGTCGTCACCTTCTTCGGCGGCCTTGCGATCGCCGTGCTCTCCATCCTGTTCGGCCTCGCCGGCTTCGCTTCGATCTGGCAGAACGGCTCGCGCGGCATGGGGCGCATCCTGATCGCCTTCCTGATCAACGGGGCGGTCCTCGCCTATCCCGCCTATCTCGCCCTGCAATACCGCAAGCTGCCGGCGATCCACGACATCACCACCGACCCGATCGACCCGCCCCGCTTCGATGCGCTGGCGCGCCTGCGCTCCGTCGACGGCGCCAACACCGCCGTCTACGCCGGCCTCTACTCGGCCGAGCAGCAGCGCCATTTCTATCCTGAGATCGAGCCGATCGAGCTCGAGATCCCGGTCGACCGCGCCTATGCGATCGCGCTCCAGCTCGTCCACAAGCGCAAATGGCTGGTCATCGACGAGCGCTCGCCGCAGCCGCCGCGCCGCATCGGCCGCATCGAGGCGGTGGCGCGCACGCCGATCATGGGTTTCCGTGAAGACGTTTCGATCAGGGTCGTGCCTGACGGCGACGATTCCCGCGTCGATATCCGCTCGTCCTCGCGCTATTTCGACAGCGACCTCGGCAGCAACGCCGCGCGCGTGACAAAATTCATCGACGATCTCAACACTGCGGCCGACGCCGACGCGCTCAAGCCGGTGAAGAAGACGCCGGTCGCGCCGCCGAAGGCGCCGGCGGCGAAGACGGTGAAGAAGTGAAGTTGGCGAGTAGCGAATAGCGAGTGGCGAATGACCGCCGCCTATTCGCTACTCGCCATTCGCCTCAAGCCATCCGGTACGTCCCGCCGATCACGGGATCGCCGTCGGTCGCCACCACGCCGCGCGCGACCAGATCTTCCAGATGCGCCAGCACGGAATAGCCGGCGGCCGTCGTCAGGCGCGGGTCGATGCCGATATAGATCGCGCGCACCATGGTCGGGATGTCGGTCTCGCCCTTGGCGAGGCGGTGCAGGATCGAGGCCTCGCGCGCCTTGCGGTGGCGGATCAGGAAGCGCACGAAGCGCTGGCCCTCCGGGATCTCCGGACCGTGGCCGGAGAAATAGAGGTCCTCCTCGCGCGCGGCGAGGCGGTCGAGCGAGTCCATGTAGTCGATCATCGAGCCGTCGGGCGGTGCCACGATCGAGGTCGACCAGCCCATCACGTGGTCGCCGACGAAGTTGAACTTCCGCTCCGGCCAGGCGAAGGCGAGATGGTTGGCGGTGTGGCCGGGCGTCGCCACGGCCTCGAGCCGCCAGCCGTCGCCTTCGACGACGTCGCCATGGGCGATCCGGATATCGGGCACGAAATCGCGATCGGAGCCGGATTCCGGATTGTGCTTCTCGCTCTCGAAGCGCGGGCGCGAGGCGCGGTGCGGGCCCTCGGCATAGACCGGCGCGCCCGTCGCCTGCTTGATCCGGCCTGTGTTCGGCGAATGGTCGCGGTGGGTGTGGGTGACGAAGATGTGGCTCACCGTCTCGCCGCGCACAGCATCGAGCAGTGCCGCCGCATGGGCCGCGTCGTCCGGGCCGGGATCGATGATGGCGACGTTGCCCTTGCCGACGATGTAGCTGACCGTCCCGGTGAAGGTGAACGGGCTCGGATTGTTACAGAGCACGCGCCGCACGCCGGGGCGGACTTCCTCGACGACGCCGGGCTGAAGCGGAAAGTTGCGGTTGAACGGGACGTCGTCGTTGTCGGACATGGCTTGCTCATTCCTTGCTGACTTCGTCATGCCCGGCCTTGTGCCGGGCATCCACGTTCCTCGCTTGAGCCAAGATGTGGATGGCCGGGACATCTAGCGCGAAGACGCGCTTCGCGCTTCTGCCCGGCCATGACGGAGTTGGAGAGTTCTCTTGCCTAGTATCCTAACCGCGGGACTCAGAAAAACGCCTGAATGCCCGTGATCGCGCGGCCCAGGATCAGGGCATGGACGTCGTGGGTGCCCTCGTAGGTGTTGACCGTCTCGAGGTTATGAACGTGGCGCATCACGTGGTACTCGGCCGAGATGCCGTTGCCGCCGTGCATGTCGCGGGCGACGCGGGCGATGTCGAGGGCCTTGCCGCAATTGTTGCGCTTCATGATCGAGATCATCTCGGGCGCGAACTTGCCCTCGTCCATCAGGCGGCCGACGCGAAGCGAGCCCTGCAGGCCGAGCGCGATCTCGGTCTCCATGTCGGCAAGCTTCTTCTGCACCAGCTGGGTCGCAGCCAGCGGCTTGCCGAACTGCTTGCGGTCGAGCGTGTACTGGCGGGCACGGTGCATGCAGTCCTCGGCGGCGCCGAGCGCGCCCCAGGAGATGCCGTAGCGGGCACGGTTGAGGCAGCCGAACGGGCCCTTGAGGCCGGAGACGTTGGGCAGCAGCGCGCTTTCGGGGACCACGACGCCGTCCATCACGACTTCGCCGGTGATGGAGGCGCGGAGCGACAGCTTGCTGCCGATCTTCGGCGCGGACAGGCCCTTCATGCCCTTCTCCAGCACGAAGCCGCGGATCTGGTTGTCGTGCTCGGCCGACTTGGCCCAGATCACGAACACGTCGGCGATCGGCGCGTTCGAGATCCACATCTTGCTGCCGGTCAGGCGATAGCCGTCCGAGACCTTCTCGGCGCGGGTCTTCATGCCGGCCGGGTCGGAGCCGGCGTCGGGCTCGGTCAGACCGAAGCAGCCGACCCACTCGCCGCTGGCGAGCTTGGGCAGGTACTTCTTGCGCTGGTTCTCGTCGCCATAGGCGTAGATCGGATACATCACCAGCGAGGACTGCACCGAGTTCATCGAGCGGTAGCCGGAATCGACCCGCTCGATCTCGCGGGCGACGAGGCCATAGGCCACATAGCTGGCATTGGCGCAGCCATATTCTTCCGGCAGCGTGATGCCGATCAGGCCGAGCTCGCCCATCTCGTTGAAGATCTCGCGGTCGGTCTTCTCTTCCAGATAGGCCTTGGTGACGCGCGGCAGTAGCTTGTCCTGGGCGTAGGCGCGGGCGGTGTCGCGCACCATGCGCTCGTCTTCGGTCAGCTGCTCGTCGAGCAGGAACGGATCGTCCCACTGGAAGGAAGCCGCCGCCGGCTTGTCCTTGGTCTGAGGGCGCACGCTCATGAAACGTCCTTTCGCGTCTGGTTCCGTCTAAAAATTGCCCGACAAATTAAAGCGCCGCGGCAACAAGTGCAATTGCGTTGCAGATGTACGGGTCTGCGTGAATCCCGGGGGATGCGCTTCGCGCACCCCGGGGCACGCGACGCGCGTCCCCAGGATGACAGCGCTAACTCTCGAGCTGCTCGTTAGCGACGATCTCGATGCCGAAGCCCGACAGGCCCTTGTAGTCGTGCACCGAGGAGGTGAGATGGCGGATCGAGGTGACGCCGAGATCGCGCAGGATCTGCGCGCCGACACCGACTTCGCGCCACTGGCGGTTGCGGTCGGCCTCGCTCGCGCTTTCATCAGCAAGCGGGGCCACAGGGACACCGGCCGCGCCGTCGCGCAAGTAAACCAGCACGCCGCGGCCGGACTTCCTGAAGTGCTCGAGCACGGCGGCCATGCGCTTGTGGCCGGTAAAGGTGTCCTTGACGATGTTCGGCTTGTGGAAGCGCGTCAGCACGTTCTTGCCGTCGCCGACGCCGTTATAGACGAAGGCGACGTGGGCGATGGAATCGAACGGCGAGCGGTAGGCATAACCCTGCAGCGGCCCGATCGGACTTTCGGTGACGAAGGTCGAGACCCGCTCGATCAGCTTTTCGCGCGCCTGGCGGTAGGCGATCATGTCGGCGATGGTGACGTGCTTCAGCTTGTGCCTGGCCGCAAACTGCGCGACCTGCTCGCCCTTCATCACGCTGCCGTCGTCGTTCATCAGTTCGCTGATGACGCCGACCGGGGGCAGGCCGGACAGCTTGCAGAGGTCCACCGCGGCCTCGGTATGGCCGGAGCGCAGCAGCACGCCGCCGTCCTTGGCGATCAGCGGGAAGATGTGGCCGGGGCGGGCGAAATCGTTGGCGCCGACATTGGGATTGGACAGCGCGCGGCAGCACGAGGCGCGCTCCTCGGCCGAGATGCCGGTGCCGCCGTCGGGCTTGTAGTCGATCGAGACCGTGAACGCGGTGGTGTGCGCGGAATCGTTGTGGGCCACCATCGGATCGAGCCGCAGCCGGCGCGCGTCCTCGGTGGTGACGGGCGCGCAGACGATGCCGGAGGTGTGGCGGATAATGAACGCCATCTTCTCCGCGGTGCAGAGCGAGGCGGCGACGATCAGATCGCCCTCGCCCTCGCGATCTTCGTCGTCGGTCACGACGACGAGCTCACCCCGGGCAAAGGCCTGCAAGACTTCCTGGACGCTATCGGGCATTTCCCAATCTCTATCGGTTATGGCCGGGAGGCTTAGCCGGAGTTGGGCCGGGGCGCTAGTCTCCCCAGCGCAACCACATATGCCTGACGGCAGGCCTGCCAGCAGGTTTCAGGCTTGCACCGAAGATACCAGGGATATAGGCGCGCGGGCCCCCGGACGGAAGGCGCCCGGACACCGTCAGGGCAGCACTTCGCGCCGCTCGCCCAGCCGCACATCGAGCTCGGCGCGCTTGTCGGCCAGAAGCCCGGCCTGGGCGGCTTCGATCACGGTAAACAGCTCATGAGCGTCGCTGAGCCGGGTCACCGTGACGTAGTTGGCGCCGGCCGCATAAAGTTCGCCCACATCCGACAAGAGATCGGCCGTGGCCACGATCATGGCCGTCGGGTTGAGCGTGCGGACGTGGCGGACCAGCTTCTCGTTACTGGCGCCCTTCAGAAGCGCATCCGGCACGCTGAGGATGATCATCTCGGACTTGCCAACGCCGGCATGGAGCAGCGTATCGGCGCTGCTGATGTCGCCATAAATCACGTGCAGGCCGCGTGAGAGCAGGGTCTGGTACACATTGGGGTTGAAGTCGACCACGGTGATCTGCTCGAGCAGCACCGGGGCCTGCCGTTCGATCTCGGCCAGCAGCGCGCTCGCCGCACGGAAAAAGCCGAGGATGACGATGCGGCGGGCCTCGCCATGGCCGCCCCCGTGCCCCTCCTCGCCGCGCGCCTGGCCGTCGCCGAGGTCCTTCAGTCCGATGCGCTTCAGGGGGCCGATCGCCCAGCGGGTGATCTCGTCGCTGCGGCTCATCGCGAAGGTCGAGAGCACCGCGAGCACCACGAAGGCGAAGGAGGCCGCATTCGCGGTCTCGGCCGCGATATGGTGGTCGGCAACGCCGGTCTGGATCACCACCAGCGAGAACTCGGAGATCTGCGCGAGGTTCAGGGCCGGCAACAGGCTGGCGCGCAGGCCCTGCTTCATCAGGTAAAGCGGGGTGAAGGTGGTGACGAGGCGGCTCACCACCGTGAACGCCGCGATCATCAACGCCAGCCCGATCACGGAGAGGCCCGGCACGGGAATGGTCATGCCGAGCGCGACGAAGAACAGCGTGATGAAGAAGTCCCGCAGCGTGGTGACCTTGGCGGTGACGTCGAGCGCGTAAGGGAAGGTCGAGAGCGAGACGCCGGCGATCAGGGCGCCCATCTCGCGCGACAGCGACAGCCGCTCGGCGGTCTCGGCGACGAGAAAGCACCAGGCGAGCGCGCCGAGCAGGATCAGTTCGGGACGGCGGGCGATCTGGTGGAACAGGCGCGGCAACACATAGCGGCTGACCAGCAGCGCGGCGGCGACCAGCACCGCGACGCGGCCGATCGAGAGCAGGATGACGCTGACCTGCAGGTTGGCGAGGCTCGGCTGCACCGCCAGGAACAGGATGGCGAAGATGTCCTGCAACACCAGGACGCCGAGCGTGATGCGGCCCGGCAGCGTGTCGAGCTCGCGCTTCTCGTAGAGCACCTTGACGATGATGACGGTGCTCGATAGCGCGCAGGCGACGCAGAGATAGACCGCATCGAAATGCCCGCCGCCGAGCGACAGGCCGATGCCGACGAAGAACAGCACCCCGAGCAGGCAGCCGCCGAGCAGCTGGCCCCCCGCTGCGAACAGGATCACCTTGCCCGCCCGCACGATCTTCTTCAGGTCGATCTCGAGCCCGATCATGAACAGCATGAAGATCAGGCCGAGCTCGGAGATGACGCTGATCGATTCCTGCGACTGGACCCAACCGGCGCCGAATGGACCTATGCAAAAGCCGGCGATAAGGTAGGCCAGGATCAGCGGCTGCCGGGAGAAATGGGCGAGCAGGCCCAGCATCCAGGCAAACAGAATACAGAGAGTGATGTCGCGAATGAGCTCGTGCATACCAAATCGGTCCGTTTTGCCGCACCCTAGAGACGGGTTGCGGCGCGGCAAGCGAGCAATTCGTCACATGCAAAAAGGGCTTTTCGCGGCATTGCTGCTATGCCCCCTCGCCTGCGCCGTGCCCGCCGCCGCGCAATCCAAGGTCAATATCGAACAAAACTTTGCCGATTCGCTCACCGCAGTGCCGAAGGAGGAACTTGCCGTCTCCGGCGGGTTCTACGTGCCCGCCTATTCCAGCGTTGCGATGAGCCAGGGAAAGCTGCGCGTCGATTTCTCGGTGACGCTGAGCGTGCACAACGCCTCCGAGACCCAGCCGCTGGTGGTCAAACGCATCGCCTATTTCGACACCGCGGGCAAGCAGGTCGAGACCTACCTGAAGGGTCAGGTCGCTCTGAAGCCGCTGGCCACGATCTCGATCTTCGTTCCGACCGACGACGTGCGCGGCGGGACCGGGGCCAATTTCCTCGTCGACTGGGCCGCCACGGGCGAGATCGCCGAGCCGGTGGTCGAGGCCTTGATGGTTGGCGGCGTCGCCAATGCGCATTACGCTTTCATCAGCCAAGGCCGTCCGACTAGGACGGCCGGTAAGAAGTGAGGCCGTCCGACTAGGACGGCCTGCAAGAGACCAGGCAAGCCGGCGCAACGCCGGCTGCTCAACAAGAACAAAACGAGGAACGCCCCCATGACGTCCAGCTTCGATTTCGCGCCCCTGTTTCCTGCAGGGCTGCCGGCCCCTTCTGCGCGCTGGACGGGCCTCGCCAAATACAGCTTCGTCGGCGGCAACAACGATTCCGAGCAGGTGCCGCTCGACGAGCTGATCGAAGCAACCAATGCGGTGCTGCGGCGCGAGGGCCGATCGCTCGCCACATACGGGCTGGCACATGGCCCGCAGGGCTACCTGCCCTTGCGCGAATTCCTCGTCACCAAGCTGAAACGTGATGCCGGCATCAACTGCACGGTCGACGATCTCCTGATCGTTTCCGGCTCGCTGCAGGCGCTCGACCTCGTCAACGCGACGCTACTGACGCGCGGCGACACCGTGATCTTCGAACAGGACAGCTATCAGGGCTCCCTGACCCGTCTGGCGCGGCTTGGCGTCAACGTGGTCGGCATCCCCCTCGACAAGGACGGCATGCGCATGGACGTGCTGGCCTCGACGCTGGCCGAACTCAAGGGCCGCGGCATCCGTCCGAAATACATCTACACCATCCCGACGGTGCAGAACCCGACCGGCAGCATCATGCCGGAAGGCCGCCGCGCCGAGCTGGTGCGGCTCGCGACCGAATATGGCGTGCCCATCTTCGAGGACGATTGCTATGCCGATCTCGTCTGGTCCGGACAGCGGCCGCCCGCGATCCACGCGATGAGCCCGAACGGCGGCGTCATCCATATCGGCTCGTTCTCGAAATCGATCGCACCGGCGCTGCGTGTCGGCTTCATCGTCGCGCCCTGGGATGTGATGTCGCGGATGCTGTCGCTGAAGACGGATGCCGGCTCCGGCGCGCTGGAGCAGATGGTGCTCGCAACCTATTGCAAGCCGCACTTCTCGACCCACGTGCCCGCGCTGACCAAGGCGCTGCGCACCAAACTCGACACGCTGATGGAAGCCCTCAACGAGCAGTTCGGGACGGCGGCGGAGTTCGAAGAGCCGAAGGGCGGCATCTTCCTCTGGGTGAAGCTGCCCGACCAGGTCGACACGCTCAAGCTGTACCAGGCCGCGCTCGCCGCCGGCGTCTCGATCAACCCGGGACCGGAATGGTCGACCAACAAGGGCCATTCCAGCTCGCGCCTGCGGCTGTGCTTTGCCAGCCCGTCGCACCAGCAGATCCGCGAGGGCGTCGCCGTGCTGGCCGAAGTCTGCCGCAAGGAATTCGGCGTGCCGGCCCGCAGCGCCAATGTGGAGAAGCGGGCCTAAGCTGGAGAGTTAAGCCACTTGCGGCTGGCTGCTGTGGATCGCGGCGGCCAGCCGCAGCAGCAGCACGATCGAGACGTTGCCCTTGCCGGCCTCGATCTGGGCGATGTAGCGCTCGGAAATCCCGGAGCGGCGGGCCAGCTCCCGGCGCGACAGCTCGCAGCGGGCGCGCGACGATCTCAGGCGCTCGCCCAGCTCGGCCAGAAACGCGGTCTCGGAATAAGGCGGCACGGCACAGCTACCCGGCAGCACCTCGCCCGCGAAATCCATGACTTGATTCAGCATCGGTCTATCCACGTTCGCCTTCGGGAGCGCCATCCTACCCCTGATGCGACCGGCCTCATTGACGCGGATCAAATTCGCGCGCGAATGGCCGGCGCCGTGGACGACCGCGTGCGGGATGCTAGAATTTGGAATTCTTCGAAGCGGGGCTTTTCGGGACATGATGCGTTGTTTGGGCCGCTGGATCGCGGCTGCGGTGCTGTGGATGATTTGCATGCCCCTCGCCCACGCCGAGCCGCTTGCGGCGACCATCGAGCAATGGGGGCTGCTCGGCTCCTGGGCGGTCGATTGCGCCGCCCGGCCCGACCGTGACAAGGGCGCGCTGCTAACTTACGAAATCCGGAAAGACGGCCGGGTGATGTACCGGCGCAATTTCGGCGATGCCAAGGACGAGAACGAAGTGGTGTCCGCCACGGTCGACGCCGAGGGCCTGATCAACGTGATGGTGTACTTCCCCTCGCTGCAGCAGACGCGCGAATTCGGCTTGCAGTTTTCAGAAGAAGGCAGCCTGCGCGCGATCTACAATCGCAGCGAGCGCGGCGTGTACACGATCAAGGACGGCAAGTACGCCGCGACAGGCGCGCCGACGCCGCAGCAGCAACGCTGCGATTAACGATATCGTTCGATCCTGAATATCCATTCAGAATTCTCTTCGCGTTCCTTCGGAACGTTCACGCGAATGCGCGGTTTAGATTTGCATTCGATTGGAGGAGGACATCATGAAGAAGCTTGGTTATGTCGTTGCCGCTCTGGGTGCGCTCGCGGTTGCGGCGCCGACGCTGGCAAGTGCCGAGACGGTGGTGATCAGGAACGGTCATCATCACGGCCCGTACGGCGCCCGTGCCGAATTCCGCGAGCACCGCGATTATGGCTGGCATCGCGGCTGGCACCATCGCGACAATGTCGTCGTGATCAAGCATCGCCATCACCGCTGGGACTAATGCGCAACGCAAGATGGAAATGGCCCCTCGCGGGGCCATTTCTTTGCGTTCGTTCTCCTTCCTTCTCCCGTTGTGGGAGAAGGTGGCATAGGCGGCCAATGGCCGCCGCTCTTAAGAACGCCGAAGCAAAGCTTCGGCTATGGCGCCGGATGAGGGGTTCTTTCAACTCGAAAGACTGTTCGCGAGGATAGAGACCCCTCACCCGTCTCGCCGCTTCGCGGCGAGCCACCCTCTCCCACAAGGGGAGAGGGTGAAAGAGCAGCTAATCCCACGCCGGCGCAAAGCCCGGATTGACGCAGCGCCTGTCCTTGGGCAGCGCGGCGATCTTGTTGCGGTCGGCATCGTCGAGCGTGATCTTCAGCGCGTCGAGATTGGACTGCTGGCTCTCGCGGCGCGAAGCCTTCAGGATCGCAGCGACGCCGTCCTGATCGAGCAGCCATTTCAGCCCGACCTGGGCTGCGGTGGCGTTGTGCTTGGCGCCGATCTCGGCAAGCACCGGATCCGACGCAATACGCCCCTGCGCGAGCGGACAATAGGCGACCAGCGGGATCGATTTGGCGTTGAGATAGGCCAGCACCTTCGATTGATCGAGCATGGCGTGATATTCGATCTGGTTGCAGGCGATCGGCGCCTTGATGTCCTCGACGGCGATCTTGAGCAGCGCCGTGGTGAAATTGGCAACGCCGATGGCCCGGGTGCGCCCCTCCTCCTTCAGCTTCATCAGGGTCTCGAACACCGCGCCCCAGTTGGCGGACTGCGACGGCCAGTGCACCAGATAGAGGTCGACATGATCGAGCCGCAGCTTCTGCAGGCTGGCATCGAAGGCGCGACGGATCGCATCGGGGCTGAGGTTCTCGTGCCAGACTTTGGTCGTGACATGCAGCTCCGCGCGGGGCAGCCGGGCAGCGGCAAGGGCCGCGCCGATCGGTTCTTCGTTGGCGTACATCTCGGCGGTGTCGATGTGGCGATAGCCGATCGACAGCGCACTCTCGACCGCCGCGCGGCAGGCATCGCCCTGCATGCGGAAGGTGCCGAGGCCGAGCTTGGGCATGCTGATGCCCTGTGTCTTCAGATTATCCATGAAAAGGCTCCTGACATCATTCATCCCGCCAGACACGCGGTGGGGCCGCGAGGGGACAGGCTCTTCGGTGCTGGAAAAGAGGTGGCGGGAGCAGTGAGTATAGCGCGGGAGGCGCGGGGCGGCCAATCAAGATCGGGTTAGGTGAACTCCCTCTTCCGCTTGCGGGAGAGGGCCGGGGAGAGGGTGCATCCGCAACGGGACGATCCCCCAGAGGAGAGAGCCCTCACCCGGCGCGCGGGACGATGCTTCGCATCGCCCGGAGAGCGCCGACCTCTCCCGCAAGCGGGAGAGGCGAAACAGTTGCGACCCTCACGAATGCTGCGCCACCACGGCCGGGCGGGCCTGCGGCTGCGGCGCGATATCGACCGACCAGAGGTCGCGGTTGTCCACGTCTTTCAGCGTCACGGTCATCACGCCGCTGCGCCCATCAATGTCGACGCGGCCGAAGAACTGCAGGCCGAAGCATGGCGCCAGATTCTCGCCCTGCGCCTCGCTGCAGCCGTGCTGGTACATGGCGACCGGACCGAAAGTATTGTCGAGCTCGCCCGGGCCCCAGGTGCCGGCGTGCAGCGGGCCGGAGACGAATTCCCAGAACGGCTCGAACTCCTGGAATTGCGCCTTGTTCGGATCGTAGTAATGCGCGGCGGTGTAGTGCATGTCGGCGGTGAGCCAGACGATGTTGCGCACGCCGGCGCGCTTGATGGAGGCCAGCAGATCGGCGATCTCGTACTCGCGCCGATCAGGCGCGCCATTGCCGAGCGCGACGGCGTCGAGGCTGACGAGGCCGATCGGCAGGTCGGCGGCGATCACCTTCCAGGTCGCGCGCGAGGCCGCGAGCTCCCGCTTCAGCCAGGCAAGCTGGTCGGCGCCGAGAATCCAACCGCGGTGATCGTTACCCTTGTTCCAGGTCTCGTCGCGATAGCTGCGCATGTCGATCATGAAGACGTCGAGCAGCGGACCGTAGGCGATCTTGCGATAGACCCGGCCCCGCCGCGCACCGATATCGCGGATCGGCATGAAGTCGAAGAAGGCGCGGCGAGCACGCGCAATCAGGCGCGGGGTGCCGTCATCCTCATAGCCGGCCTCGTCGTAACTGCCGGTCGGCGACCAGTCATTGGTGACCTCGTGGTCGTCCCATTGCGCGAACATCGGCACCTGCGCGTGGAAGGCGCGGAAATGCTCGTCGAGATGGTTGTATTTATAGTTGCCGCGAAACTGCGCCAGCGTGTGCGCGACCTCGGCCTTCTCCTCGGTCACCAGATTGCGCCAGGTCTCGCCATTCGGCAGCTTCTGCTCGGAGGGAATGGTGCAATCGGCATAGATGTGGTCGCCGGAATGGATGAAGAAGTCCGGGCGGTTGTCGAGCATGGTGCGATAGCTGCGATAGCCACCGCGCGCGATGTCGATGCCCCAGCCCTGCCCCGCGACATCGCCCGACCACACGAACGAGATCGATTTGCCTGCTGCCGACGCGGTGCGGAAATGGCCGACGCGGCTTTCGCCGGCAATGCCGGTCGCGATGTCGTCGAAGCGGATTCGATAGAAGATGTCCTGCCCCGGCGGCAGATCGTTCAGCAGCAGTTTTGCGGTGAAATCCGTATCCGGCAGAGCGTCGTGCGAAGCCGACGCGAGGATGGTCCTGAAACTCTCGACGGTCGAATATTCCACCCGCATCCGCGCGGGCCGGTCAGCGCGTGCCCAGACCATTGCAGAGCCGTCCGAGACGTCGCCGGATTGAATGCCGCCTGCGATCTGCGGGCGGTCGGCGGCACGGCTGAGGCGCGGCGTCGCAAGCGAGGCGATGGCGAGGCTGGAGGCGGAGCGGACCAGGAACTGCCGCCGGGTCCATGCGCGCGACGCGCGGAGCGATGCCATTCAGGAAACCTTCGTCGAATCGCGACGGAAGGTGCCTGCGCTCCTTGACTCCTATCCTGACGGTTTCTTGACTCCGCGCCGACGGTTTTGCGACGCGGAGATGACGGGGCGCGATGCAGCCGCGGCGCAGGTGCGCTCCCTCGCCCCGTTCTTACGGGGCCGCGACGAGCTTCGCTCGCGCTGAGAGCGTTGGGGTGAGAGGCCTCCATCCGCGATCACGCTGAGAGTTGGATTCGCGGAGAGCCCCCTCACCCGGAATCTGCGCTACGCGCGGATTCCGGCCTCTCCCCGCACGCGGGGAGAGGCGAAGAAGAAACGAAGTGCCTAACGCTTCCAGTTGCAGATGCCGCCGGAGCGGCACGGCCAGGTCTGGATGCGGGTGTCCATCGCCTGTGCGTCGAGCGGGTTGCCGCGGCGATGCGCGAGCTTGGCACGAGCGGCGCCGCGCGGCTGCGGGCTCTTCGCACGGGCAACCTTCGGCTCGGCCACATGCACGCGTTCGGCCGCGACCTTCTTCGGCACGTCGAGGGGCTCGGCGCGGGCCTGCGCCTCGTTGCCGCCCTTCGCTTCCAGCGCGACCGGCGCGAATCGCGTCTCCGGTCCGAGCCGCTTCGGCGACAGGACCGCCTTGGAGAGATCGAGACCGAGATATTCGTCAGGCTTGTAGTCGTCAGCGCGCGCAATCCCACCCCATGCGATCGCAAGGGCGAGGGCAACTGCAAAAGGAACGCTTTTCAGGACCACGGACGCCTCCTGAAATTGATTATTAAAGGGACATTTTATCCCTATTTAGGAGGCGTCGCGCGCAATTCCAGCGGTCAGTTCCCGCCGTGGTTAAGAAGTTTCAGGCCACTTTTCGTGCCGCAACCGTACCGTCCAGGAAACCCATCAGGCGGCTGCGGATGATGGTGTCCGCTTCGGCCATGATACGATCGATGAGTTCCTTGCAGGAGGGGATGTCGTGGATCAGGCCGGCGACCATGCCGCAGCTCCAGGCGCCCGCATCCATCTGCCCGTCCAGCATGATCTTTGGATAGACGCCCGCGACCTGGTCGTGGATGTCGTCGATGGTCAGCTTGTCGCCCTTCGCGCGCTCGATCTCGATCAGGCGATCGACATTGGCGTTCTTCAGCACGCGCTCTGTGTTGCGCAAGGCACGCATGATCAGGCGGGTGTCGAGCTCGGTCGCGGCGACCAGCGCGTTCTTCACGTTCTGATGGACCGGTGCTTCCTTGGTGGCGATGAACCGCGTGCCCATGTTCATGCCGGCCGCGCCCAGCGACAGCGCCGCGACGAGGCTGCGGCCGTCGGCCATGCCGCCGGAGGCGACGAACGGGATCTTCAGCTCCTCCGCCGCGCGCGGCAGCAGGATCATGTTGGGGATGTCGTCCTCGCCGGGATGGCCGCCGCACTCGAAGCCATCGACGCTGACCGCGTCGCAGCCGATGCGCTCGGCCTTCAACGAATGGCGGACCGACGTGCACTTATGGATGACCTTGATGCCGGCCGCCTTCAGCGCAGGCATGTATTGTTCGGGGCTGCGGCCCGCGGTCTCCACCGCCTTGATGCCACCCTCCACGATGGCCGCGATGTACTCGGGATAAGGCGGCGCCGAGAAGGTCGGCAGGAAGGTGAGGTTCACGCCGAACGGCTTGTCGGTCATGTCGCGGCAGCGCGCGATTTCCTTCGCCAGCAATTCCGGCGTCTTCTGCGTGAGACCGGTGATGATGCCGAGCCCGCCGGCATTGGAAACGGCAGCAGCCAGCTCGGCAAAGCCGACGAAATGCATGCCGCCCTGGATGATCGGGTGCTCGATGCCGAACAGTTCGGTGATCGCGGTCTTCACGTAAGTTCTCCTCCCGGAATTTTGCTTGAGCTTGGAATCAGTCTAGCCGGACTTTTGCGCTGCGGTCACCATCTCTCTCCAAAGGGCCGGATCTCCATCTCGAAGGTCCAGGCGCTCTTGGGCTGCTGGTAGAGCTGCCAATAGGAATCGGCGACAGCCGCCGGCGGCATCAGGAGATCGGGATTGTCGAGCGCGTTGGGCCCGAGCGCCTCGAGCCGGCGCTGCCGCACCCATTCGGTGTCGACGCCGGAATCGATGATGAGATGGGCGACGTGGATGTTCTTCGGCCCGAGCTCGCGCGCCATCGCCTGCGCCACGGCGCGCAGACCGAACTTGGCGCTGGCGAAAGCGGCAAAGCCGCTGCCGCCGCGCAACGACGCGGTCGCGCCGGTGAAGAAGATGTTGCCGCCGCCGCGCGGCAGCATCAGCCGCGCCGCCTCGCGCCCCGCGAGGAAGCCGGAATAGCAGGCCATCTCCCACACCTTGCGGAACACGCGCTCGGTGGTGTCGAGGATCGGGAAGTTGACGTTGGCGCCGACGTTAAAGATGCAGACCTCGAGCGGCGCGTGCTTGTCGGCGTCGTTGAGGAAGGAGATCACTTCTTCTTCCTTCCGCGCATCGAGCGAGCGCGCATGGATCTCGCCGCCGGCGGCCTCGATGTCCTTTACCAGCGGCGCCAGCTTGTCGCCGTTGCGGCGGCCGGCGAAAACCGTGAATCCTTCCGCGGCAAATTTCTTGGCGATCTCGGAGCCGATGAAATCGCCGGCCCCGATCACGGCGGCAGTCGCGTTTCGCTTGGGCAAGGTCGCCTCCTCCGGTTAAGCAGTGATTAGCGGGAGGCTATAGTTCTAAAATAGAACTGTCAAACCTTCGGGCCGGATGCTAGCTTAGGCTCGAAATTTCGTTGGACATTCAAGTCAGTTCCTTTTCCTGACTGACGCGGCCTGAGCCGGAGACCGACATGAAGTGGGACACGCTGGACGAAGAGCAATGCTCGCTCTCCCGCACCGTCGCCGTGGTCGGCGACCGCTGGACACTCTTGATCCTGCGCGAATGTTTTCTGCGCGTGCGGCGGTTCGAGGCGTTCCAGTCCTCGCTGCAGATCACACGGCACCTGCTCTCCGAGCGGCTGAAGAAGCTGGTCCGCTTCGGCATTCTGCGCCGTGCCCCCTATTCCGAGGCGCCCAAACGCTACGAATACATCCTGACGCAGAAGGGGCTCGACCTCTATCCGATCATCATGGCGATGGTGCATTGGGGCGACACCCACATGGGCGACGAGCGCGGCCGCCCGCTACTGCACGAGCACAAGACCTGCGGCAAGCTGTTCGATCCCGTAATGGTGTGCTCGGAATGCGGCGAGCCGCTGCATGCCAAGCAGGTGCATGTGCATGCGGGGCCGGGGCGGAAGGAAGCGGTGGGGTGAGTTCTGCCTCACGACACCGTCGTCATTGCGAGGAGCGAAGCGACGAAGCAATCCAGAGTCCCTCCGCGGAAATGGTCTGGATTGCTTCGCTGCGCTCGCAATGACGGGAGGGCTTCAATGCCCCCGCACCGGCGCGCCGAGCTTGATGGGGCGCAGCACGGCCGCCGTGGGGATCATCAGCACGGCGACGATCGCAAGCGTCCAGAACACATCGATATAGGCGAGGAGGTCGACCTGCTGCTGCAGGGTCTTGCCGACCCAGGCCACCGCCTGTGACGCGGCATCGCTCGCATTCGAGCCCTGCGCCTGGAAATAGCGCGTCATGGCGTCGATGGTCTGCTGATAGCCGAGGTCGGACGGCGCGGCATGCTCGATCAGGCGGCTCTGATGGAATTGCTGGCGCTGGGCGAGAAGCGTCTGCGCCAGCGCAACCCCCATCGAGCCGCCGATATTGCGCGCGACATTGATCAGGGCGGAGGCCTGGTTGGTTTTCTCGGGTGGCAAGCCCTCATAGGATGCCGTCGTCACCGGAAGGAACAGGAAGGGAAGAGCGACCGCGAGGTAGATCCGCGCCAGCGCGGCATAGCCGTAGCTGATGTCCCCGGTAAGCCCGGTCAGATGCCACATTGAAAGCGCGGCGACTGCAGCGCCGAACATGATCAGATATTTCGGCTGCACTATCGTGACCAGTCGTCCCGCCACCGGCATCAACATCATCGTCACGACGCCGCTGGGCGACAGCACCAATCCCGCGAGCATGGCGGTGTAGCCTAACTCGGTCTGCAAGAGCTGCGGCAATAGCTGCGTCGTTGACATCAGCACTGCAAACGTGCCGAGCATGACCAGGAAACAGGACCCGAACTGCCACCGACCGAGCAGGCGGATGTCGACGATGGGATCATCCCGCGTCAACTCCCATGGGATCAACGCGAGCAGGCAGAAGGCGGAGAGCAGCGCAAAGGACAGGATCATGTTCGATCCGAACCAATCGTTGCGCTGGCCCTCATCGAGCACGAATTCGAGCGAGCCGAGCCCGATCGCGATGAGCAGGAAGCCGATGTAGTCGACGCGCAGGCCTTTGCTCAGCAGCGCCGCCCTCTCCTCTTCCGCCCCGGACGGCTCCTTGACCAGGGTGCCGACCAGGAACAGCGAGAGCAGCCCCATCGGCACGTTGATCAGGAACACCCAGTGCCAGGTGTAGGTGTCGGTGATCCAGCCGCCGAGCGTCGGGCCGATCACCGGCGCGACGACGACGGCAACGCCGTAGATGGCGAAGGCCTGTCCGCGCTTGTGCGGTGGGAAGGAGTCGGCGAGGATCGCCTGCTCGCTGGTCGCCATGCCGCCGCCGCCGAGGCCCTGGAGGATCCGGAACAGCACCAGCGCCTGCAAATTCCACGCGAGGCCGCACAATAGTGACGCGACCGAGAAAGTAGCCACGCACATCATGTAGAAGCGCTTGCGGCCGATCACGGTCGAGAGCCAACCCGAGATCGACAGCACGATGGCGTTCGCGACGAGATAGCTGGTGATGACGTAGGTGCTCTCGTCGATGCCGACCGCGAGCCCGCCGGCAATGTGGCGCAGCGCGACATTGGCGATGGTGGTGTCGAGCACCTCCATGAAGGTCGCGATCGAGACCACGAAGGCAATCAGATAGGGATTGTGTCCACCCGCTGCCGAGCGTTCCGGCGACCAGCCTCCGGCCGACGCGCCGTCTTGCGTCGTGTCCGTCATCGCACCCGGGTCCAGGGCACGACCGACATGCCGGGACCAACAGGCAGATCGGCCGGCCAGTTGTCGACCACGATCTTCACCGGCACGCGCTGCACCACCTTGACGTAATTGCCGGTGGCATTCTCCGCGGGCAGCAGGCTGAACGCCGTGCCCGAGCCGGGCTGCACGGAATCGACATGGCCGGTCAGCTTGCGGGCGGGATAGGCATCGATGCGGATCTCGACCGGCTGGCCCGGGCGCATGTCGTTGAGCTGAGTCTCCTTGTAGTTCGCGACGATCCAGACCTCGTCGGGCACGAACATCATCAGGCTCTGCCCTGCCGTGACGAAGGTGCCCTTGGCACCCGAGAGCTTGACGACGCGGCCGGACTGCGCGGCGACGACACTGGTGTATTGCAGGTTCAGCCTGGCCTGATCGAGCTGCGCCTGCGATTGCTCGAGCTGCGCCCTGGCGCCTTCAAGCTGCGCTTGCAGCGTCTTGATGCCGACCTGCGCAACGGCGACCGCCGTCTTCATGCGCTCGGTGTTGGCCTGCTGCGCCTGAAGGTCCGAGCGGGTCTGCTGCTGGCGCTGCACGGTGCCGGCGCCCTTCTCGACCAGATCCTCCGCGCGCTTGAACTCTTCCTGCGAGAACTGGAGCTGGGCCTGTGCCTGTTCGAGCTGGGCCTGGGCCTGCTTGATCTGCTCCTGCTGGGAATCGATCTGCGCCTCGACATTGCCGATATTGGCCTTGGAGACCGCGACCTGCGCCGCGGCCTGATCGACGGCGATGCGGTAGTCGCGCTCGTCGATCTTCGCCAGCAGATCTCCGGCATTGACGTGCCGGTTGTCCGTGACCGGCACGTCGGTCACGTAGCCGCCGACCTTCGAGGCCACCGAAAAGCTGCGCGCGGCAACGAAGGCATCGTCGGTGGATTCGTAGTGGCGGACCGCCAGCCAGTAGAGCAGACCGCCGATGAGCGCTGCGACCAGCACGATTGCGCCGACACTGGCGAGCAGCCAGTGCTCGTGAAACCGCTCGCGCAGCGTCGGCGTCTTCGCCGGCTTCCGGTCCTCGGCGTCGCGGGTCTGATCAGGAGATGTCTTTGGAGCTTCTTTCGACCTCTGCGGCTGCTCCGCGGACAGATCACGCTCCGGGGTTTGAGCATCCACGATGAACACCTTTCTCGGCACCAAAGCGGCGACGAGCAATCAGAGCGAGCTCGCGCACCGCGAGCCCAACCGCAGCGCCAGGGCATCGTTCCAGCTTGGGGAGCACCGCTGTCATTCGTGATCGCGATGCCTAAAAAGGAAGCGCGGCACCATCCGTGCCGCGCTCATCTCGATTGTCGTCTTCGGCGCAACTTGCTCAGTGCGTCTTGGTCTCTTGCCACTTCTCGAGGTCGGGCTTTGCCTCGCCCGGCTTCTGCTCCTTCTCCGGGTTACCCTTCCAGGGCTTGTCCGTCTGGGCATGCGATCCCCAGTCATTCTGCTGCCGGGGATCGTCGGTGGGCCGTTCCTTGCTCATCGAACTCTCCCTTGTGAAACCCTACGCGAAGGGAACACCGTAATAGGCGTTGATGCTACGCGTCGCGGCGTCGTCGCCCCAGTTCCAATCGCTGCGTTCGCCGTATTTCGGCGCGCCTTCGAGCGCCTTGGCGGTAATGCCCGTGACGTAGCCGCCGAGATCGGTGTCGTATTTCAGCGACTGCCAGGGCAACGGATAGTGATCGTTGCCAAGACCCAGAAAGCCGCCGAAGCCGAGCACGGCGTAGGACACCTTGCCGCTGACCTTGTCGATCATCACCCGTTCGATCGAACCGATCTTGTTGCGGTCAGCACCATAGACCGATGTTCCCTCGACCTTGTCGCTGCCGATCAGGCGGCCCATCTCGTTTCGATCCATTTCACCTTGGTTCAACATCTGTCGTCTCCACTCAGCCGATGTGAGAACCAACTTGCGCGAAGGGGTGATCGTTCCAGACGGCACCCGCGATCAGCAGGAACATCGGCGGAAACCGGCTGTTCTTAATCTCTCAGATCAGGAAACCTGAAAGCCAGCCCGCGATGTCCCAGACCGTCTCCGACTTCATCGTCCAGCGCCTGCATGAGTGGGGCGTACGCCACATCTTCGGCTACCCCGGCGACGGCATCAACGGCGTGTTCGGCGCGATGAACCGAGCCGAGGGCAAGATCGGTTTCGTGCAGGCGCGGCATGAGGAGATGGCAGCGTTCATGGCGAGCGCCTATGCCAAATTTTCCGGGCAGCTCGGCGTCTGCATCGCAACCTCCGGTCCTGGCGCCTCGCATCTGATTACCGGCTTGTACGACGCCCTGCTCGATCATCAACCCGTGCTGGCGATCGTCGGCCAACAGGCCCGCAATGCGCTGGGGGGCCAGTATCAGCAGGAACTCGACCTCGTCTCGATGTTCAAGGACGTTGCCGGTGCTTATGTCGTGCAGGCGTCCTCGCCTGCGCAGGTGCGGCACCTGATCGACCGCGCGGTCCGCATCGCGCTCGCAAGGCGGACTCCGACCGCGATCGTCCTCCCCAACGACCTTCAGGAAGAACCCTACGAAAGCCCCCCGCGGGCGCATGGCACGCTGCACTCCGGCGTCGGCTACAGCGCTCCGCGCATCACGCCGCGCGAAACCGAGCTCGACCGTGCCGCTGAGGTCCTCAATGCCGGCAACAAGGTCGCGATGCTGGTCGGCGCCGGCGCGCTGCACGCCACCGACGAGGTGATCGCGGTCGCAGACCGGTTATCGGCGGGCTGCGCCAAGGCGTTGCTCGGCAAGGCTGTGCTTCCCGACGATCTGCCCTGGGTGACCGGCTCGATCGGCCTGCTCGGCACCGAGCCCAGCTACAACATGATGATGGATTGCGACACGCTGCTGATGGTCGGCTCCGGATTTCCCTACGCCGAGTTCCTGCCCAAGGAGGGCGCGGCGCGCGGCGTCCAGATCGACATCGACGCCAGCATGATGTCGATCCGCTTTCCGATGGAAGTCGGTCTCGCCGGCGATGCCGCCGAAACGTTGCGCGCGCTGCTGCCGCGGCTTGCGCCCAAGTCCGACGGCGCCTGGCGCAAGGGCATTGCGGACGACGTCGCAAAATGGTGGAAGACGCTGGACGACCGCGCGCATCAGCCCGCCGCGCCCGTCAATCCGCAGCTCGTCGCCTGGGAATTATCCGCTCGCCTGCCCGACCGCGCCGTCGTCACCAGCGATTCCGGTTCATGCGCCAACTGGTTCGCGCGCGACCTGAAGATGCGGCGCGGCATGACTTCGTCACTATCCGGCGGTCTTGCATCGATGGGCGCGGCGGTGCCTTACGCGCTCGCCGCAAAATACGCCCATTCGGACCGGCCGGTGATCGCCTTGGTCGGTGACGGCGCGATGCAGATGAACAACATGGCCGAGCTCATCACCGCCGCCAAATACTGGCGCTCTTGGCGTGATCCGCGCTTCATCGTCTGCGTGTTCAACAACGAGGATCTCAATCAGGTCACCTGGGAGCAGCGCATCATCAACGGCGATCCCAAATTCGAGGCATCGCAGCGCATTCCGGACGTGTCCTATTCCCGCTTCGCCGAGATGATCGGGCTGACCGGCATCTTCGTCGACAGGCCGGAGTTGCTCGGCTCGGCCTGGGAGCAGGCGCTGGCGAGCGAGATGCCCGTCGTGCTCGAGGTGAAGACCGATCCCGAGGTGCCGCCGCTGCCGCCGCACATCACCTTGCAGCAGGCCAAAAACTTCTCTCTTGCGCTGATGAAAGGCGACCCCAACGAGAGCGGCGTGATCAAGGGAGCCGCGCGGCAGGTGCTCGAAACGATCCTGCCCGGAAAGGAGTGAACCATGAGCGATTTCCGCGATATCCAGCATGGCGTCAACGATCCCGTCGACGGCGTCGATGTGAAGTGGCAGATCAACTCCAACCAGACCCCGCATGAGCGGGCCCAGCGCCACGCCGATGTGCGTGCCGAGCCGTCGGCTTCTCCGTCCGAGCCGTTTCTGCCGGAGCGACTGCGGCGCAAGGCGACCGATCCGATCAATCCGCGCACTGGCCGCCACCCGACCGATTAGGAACTCCGGTCCCGAGGCCGTGTTGATCACCGCAAAGAACGGCGCAGCAAGCAGCCGCGCGGGTATCCAGAGGGACCGAGCATGAAACGTACCGCCATCGCATTCGCCTGCGTGCTTCTCGCAGGGCCCGCCCTCGCCCAGTCGCTGGGCGAGAAGACCGGCGTCAATTCGGCGCTCGGCGTCGCGCCGACCACTGCCGATTTCGTCAAGGAGGTCGCCATCAGCGACATATTCGAGATCGAGGCAAGCAAGCTCGCCGAGCAGAAGGGAAACGCCCAGGAGAAGCGTTTCGCGCAGCAGATGGTCACCGACCACACCAAGACCAGCGGCGAGCTGAAGGCGCTCGTCGGCGACGGCAAGGTGCAGGCGACACTGCCGACCGCGCTCGACAGCTCGCACCAGAGCAAGCTCGACAAGCTGAAGAACGCGACCGGCAAGGACTTCAGCTCGGATTACAATTCCTATCAGATCAGCGCGCACGAGGATGCGATCTCGCTGTTCGACCGCTACGCCAAGGGCGGCGACAATTCCGCGCTGAAGGACTGGGCCGGGAAAACGCTGCCGGCGCTCAGGCACCATCTCGATATGGCAAAGGAGCTCGGCAAGGCGGCGAGTGTTGGCCAGTCGAAGTAACCGTTTCTGAGGATGCCGGCCCTGCCGGCGTCCTCTCGTTTGGCAGCGATGCCCCCTCTCCGCGCATTGAGATCGCAAGATCGCGGAGGCCATCATGACGCATCGAGACAAGACATCACTATCCCGCCGGCAAATCGTCCGTGCGGCGAGCGCAACGCTCGCCGCGGCTTCGCTGGCATCTTCGGCAGCGAAAGGAGACGCGCCCATGACCTCGCAGAAACTGGCCGAGCAGAAACTTATTGACCCCGTCAGCCGCTATCCGAAGCCGCCGTTCAAGAGGCAGACGCAGCCCTGGCCGGGCCTTGCCGGCAAGATGGAGCCGCCCCCGGATCATGGCGAGACCAGCTACAAGGGCTCCGGCCGTCTCGCCGGCCGCAAGGCGCTGATCACCGGCGGCGATTCCGGGATGGGCCGCGCCGCGGCGATCGCTTATGCGCGCGAGGGCGCCGACGTCGCCATCAACTATTTTCCGAACGAGGAGCCCGACGCGCAGGAGGTGATCGCCCTGATCAAGAAGGAAGGGCGCATCGGCCTTGCCATTCCCGGCGATCTCCGCGACGAGGCCTTCTGCAAGAAGCTGGTCGAGCAGGCCCTGCAAGGACTGGGCGGTCTCGACATCGTCGTCTGCAACGCCGCGCGGCAGCAGAGCCGGGAGTCGATCCTCGATGTCTCGTCCGAGGATTTCGACGCGACGATGAAGACCAACGTGTATGCCCCGTTCTGGATCATCAAGGCGGCGCTGCCGCATCTGAAGCCGGGCTCGTGCATCATCGGCACGACGTCCGAGCAGGCCTACGACCCGTCTCCGGAACTCTACGATTACGCGCAGACCAAGGCTGCAACGATGAACTACGTCAAATCGCTCGCCAAGCAACTGGGGCCGAAGGGCATCCGCGTCAACGGCGTGGCGCCCGGGCCGATCTGGACACCGCTGCAGGTCTCCGGCGGCGCCCCGATGAAGAAGCTGGAGAAGTTCGGCGGCATGACACCGCTCGGCCGCCCCGGCCAGCCTGCGGAGCTCGCCTCGATCTACGTTCAGCTTGCCGCCTCCGACGCGAGCTATGCGACCGGCCAGGTGTACGGCTCCGCCGGCGGATCGGGACAGCCGTAGCGCCTAGTTCAGGAACGATCGCCGCCGCCTCGACTTTACAAAATTGTCATGGAGAACTTTTCGCCAGCCTTGGACCGATGGCGCTTGTAACAGTCAAACCAACACACATCGATATCGCGATCGCGGACGAGATCGCCGATCATACCAATGCCGGCCTCGAGGAGACTGCCGAAGCGCTGACCTGGGGCGCGGACGAGCATGTGCTGCTCGCTCTCGCTGCTGCGGGCTGGCTCTACGCCCGGCGTCGGCCTCCCGCGGAGCGCCGCACCGCTGATCACATCCTGGCGGTATCGCTGGCGACCGCGGTGCTGCCGCATGTCCTGAAATCGGTATTCGACCAGGTCAGGCCGGACCGTCTGACGGTGCGCGGCCATCGCCGCGGCGTCCCGTTCTCGGGACGGCCGCGCGATGCGTTTCCGTCCGGCCATGCCGTGCATATGGGCGCACTGGCGTCCGCGGCCAGCCTGTTGCCACCGGCGCGGCGCCGTCTCGTGCGCGCCATCGCCGTGTCCTTGTCGCTGACGCGCATTGCGCTGCTGGCACATTGGGCGAGCGACGTTGTCGCCGGCTTCACGCTCGGCATTGTCGTCGAACGGCTGCTGAGACCGTGGACGTTGACGAGACGGCAGCGCAATTCCACAGACCGGCGGGCGCGATCATGACCGAGTATGTCCTGCGCTTCATTGCCGGCGGCCTCATCGTGTCGGTCTTCGCGATCCTCGGCGATATGCTGCGACCCAAGAGTTTCGGTGGGCTGCTTGGTGCCGCGCCGTCGGTCGCGCTCGCGACTTTAAGCATCGCGATCGTCCAGCACGGCCCGTACTATGCTGCGGCCGAAAGCTGGACCATGATCTACGGCGCGATCGCCCTCGCCTGCTACAGCGTAGCCGTCTGCCATCTCCTGATGAGGTTTCGGCTCGCGGCGCTGCCTGCCACCATTCTCGCCTTTGCCGTGTGGCTTGCGGTCGCGTTCGGCCTGCTCGCGGGTCTCGAAGGAGCCGCCTGATGCTGGTCAAGCTGTCATCGTCGTCACTCAGGCAAACGCACTGGTATGAGTACGGCATTCGCTTTCTGCTCGGAGGCCTTGCGACAGTGTTCGCCGGGATCGTCAGCGCGCACTTCGGCGTCGCCGTCGGCGGGCTCTTTCTCGCGCTTCCCGCGATCTTCTGCGCCAGCGCAACGCTGATCGAAAGCCATGAGCGCCGGGCCAAGGAGAGGGCCGGTCTCAGCGGGCAAAGACGCGGCCAACAGGCCGCAGCGCTGGACGCTGCGGGTGCCGGTCTTGGAAGTATCGGACTTGCCGCGTTTGCCGCGACTTTCTACGCTCTGGTTTTGACGAGCGTGATTGGAGCCTTCGCTGCCGCCATTCTGATATGGGCCGCCGTTTCGGTATCGGCGTGGTGGCTGAGACGGACGCTTCGCATCACCTCCCGCCACAAGCAGCCCGAGCGCCTACAGCACTCAGCCAAGGGCCGAAGTGCCCCGTAGCTTCAGGAATCCATACATCTCGACAGCAGTCTGAAGCTGATCGAGCCGCGCGAGAACGGAGTCCCGTTTTTGGCCATCCGGCAGGCCGGATAGCTCATGCTCCAGCCGCAGCCTGTGCTCGTCGAGACGCTGCTCGAATGTGTGGGGTTCAGACCGTCTTCGCATCATCTGTCCTCGGCGGTTGCAGGCTCGGGCTATTCGCCCAGCGTTCGACTTGATCGATCACCTTCTGGTGGCTCGGACGCACCGGCTTTGGCGCTTCGGGCTCATCGGAAAGCTTGCGAGGCAACCTGACGTCCTCTGTCATGGCTTCACTCCCTTTCCAGAAGAATGCGCCAGCGCGCAAGTCGTTTCAATAATAACTTATTGATTTTATTGAATATTTTTGCTCATTTGGGGATTTTTCCGACTCTTATGGAACTCAAGACAAGTTCGTTCATTGAGTAAACTACTCAACTTGCTCAAATTGCGTAATCAACCATGAACGACCTTCGCGCCGAGCGCCTCCAGGTCATGCTTTCGCCGGAAGAGCTGGCCGCCGTTGATGATTTCCGGTTCAAGCATCGCATGCCGACGCGGGCGGCAGCTGTCCGCGAACTCCTGAAGTGCGGGCTGGCCGCTGTGGGCGTTGATGCCGCGGCCGGTGTGAAGTCGAGCAGCTTCGGCGTGTTCGGCCGCGGGCCTGATGGGCACACCCAGGGCGAACCCAACAACGGCCAAGACGACTGAGCGCCTCTCACAGCAAAACGGCCCCGGCACGGTGGGTGCCAGGGCCGTCCTTGGAGATTGCTTCCGGCGCACCGGGGGCATGACAGCCGAAAGCAACCTGTCGACTCTTCGCGCGAGGATTCGTTCCTCGCGTAACCAGCCTTGCGTGATCAGCCGCTCGGCGCGGCGCCGGAATCATCCGGCGTCATGCCGGAGCCCGGCGTCTTGCTGTTGTCGTTCAGCTTGGGATCTCGCGTCGCCTCACGCGACGGCGAGCCCTTGGGATCGGTCGTCTGGGGATCGGTCTTGTGCACGGTCTGTGCGCGCTGCTTGTCGCGCGGCTGATCCTCTGCGCGCTTGTCCTTGACGATACCGTGGTCGGAATGCGCCATGATGTCCTCCTCTCGCCTCTCCTGATGTCTTGGAGCGGCTACGCGCCGGCGCGATGAATGTTCCAGCGCGGAAAGACCCCAACGCTAGCTATGGGTTGCGTGGATCGCAGCCGAAGCATTTTCCTGATGCACCTGCCGCACCGTCGTCACGGCCGCGAACACAACCGAGACGCCGAAGGCAAGAATGAGCGAGAGAAGTGCAAGACGTGGCGCCATCGCAAAACCTCCTTCTGGAAAATCAACGCGATCGACTATTCCTGAATGATCCTTGATTGGGCGAACCCATTCCGTGAGCCGTCTCACATGCAGATTCTCGAACACGAGAGCGGTCAGGCATCCTGTGCTTGAACGACGCTGACCTTGACGGGCGGGATTTCGCCGTCGAGCCAGTCCTGCTCGGTCGCGAGCGCCGTCCAAGCGTCCGCCATACGCGAATAGCGTTTGTAGGCGGGTTTGCCTTCCGCGCGCTCGGCGAGCTGCAGGCAGTTGTCCGCGTTGTCCCTGAAGATGTCAGACTGTTTCATGGAAAGGACGTGGGGACGGAACTCCTGCATCGCAACCGCCCCTTACCGGATCGTAACGTTCGGGGAACTTCGCACGCCATCGGTCATTGCCTCTCCATGCGAGTTCTTGTCGCGATAGTCCTGGTCTTCATCAGCACCGCGGCGCTTGCCGACAGTACCGGCGAGCGGACGCCGGGCGAACGCGCCCCGACCGCAACCGATGTCATCACCGGCCTCTACACGTTCAGCCGCTTCCAGCAGGGCCTGCTGGAGAGCACGGACCTCAAGGGCAATGCGGAAGTGAAGAACCTCGCCGCACTGCGCGCCGAAGAAGCTGCCAAGCGCGACAAGGCGCTGAAGCAGATTCAGGACGCGATCGGTACCGAGCCACGTGTGGGCAAGACGACCTCGGTGAGCGCGAGCCTGGTCGAGCCCGAAAATTCCGACGGTCCGACCTTCGTCAAGAGCTTCTATGCCGCGCAGATCCCCGAATATGAATCCGCCATCAGCCTGCTGGAGCGCTATCTGAAAGCGCCCGATAACGCTGCGCTCGCGGCCTTTGCACACGAGCAATTGCCGATGCTCCGCGCCCAAGTGAAGGACGCCGAGCGCACCATGGCGGACAAGTAGCAGCCTTACTTGTCCTGCGGATGATGCTGCTGGTTCATCGGCCGCACCGTGCGATCGCTGTCGGGCATCATGTCGCGGCCTGCATCGCCATTGTCATCCTTGCCGCCCGAGGTCGAGGTGCCGCTGCCGCTCGGGTTCGATTTCGGCGCGGTCCCGGTGGTCTGCGACCCCGCCTGCGGGGTGGCGGAGCTTGCGGCGGGATCGCCGGTCACGGCCCCTCGCCCGCTAGGCGCACCGGCCTGCGCAAAGGCCGATCCGGCAGCAAACAATGTCGCGACGACGACGGCAAATCCGGCTCTCATATCTGCTCTCCCTGAGTCCGCTGATTAACCTCAGGGGCGAGCCCAGCGTTCCTAAAGCCGGGCGCTGCGGGTTTCGAAATGGGAACAACCGGCAACCTTCCAAGGGCGGAAATTAAGGATGGGAATATTTTCTGAAACCGGAAGGAACCATTGGCAATCTCTACGGTTATTTCGGCCGGGCTGAGCATGGCAAGTTCCAATTCCTGGCGTCGCAACCTTGGCGCTTGATTTCGAATTTGGCTGACGCTCTATTTTGAATCAGTCGCGTCTTGCCATCAGATTCGGCCGACGCCTGCGGGGGAATTAGTATGAGCGACCTCGATTCCGGAACAGCATCTCGCTCCGGTCGTCGCGTCCCGAAACCCAAACCCAACGGCACGTCAGAGCCGGATTCCCGGCAGGAATTGCTGCTCGCGCTCCAGGCCATGCGCAGCGGCGATTTCTCGGTCCGCATGAGCGGCGATTACCTCGGCATCGACGGCAAGATTGCCGACACTTTTAACGAAATCATCGCCGCCAACCAGCGCATGGCGCAGCAGCTCGAGCTCGTCGGCCAGGTCGTCGGCCGCGAGGGCAAGACCCGCCAGCGCGTGAAGTTCGGCCTCGCCTCGGGCTCCTGGGCCGACATGGAAGGCTCCGTCAACACGCTGATCGACGATCTGCTCTGGCCGACGCGCGAGGTGACGCGCGCCGTCGCCGCGGTGGCGCAAGGCGACCTGCTCCAGACCGTCAAGCTCGACGTCGACGGCCGCCCATTGCGCGGCGAATTCCTGCAGTCGGCGACCATCGTCAACACCATGATCAAGCAGCTCGGCGTGTTCACCTCCGAGGTGACACGTGTTGCGCGCGAGGTCGGCACCGAAGGCAAGCTCGGCGGCCAGGCCCAGGTGCCGGAGGTGACCGGCGTCTGGAAGGATCTGACCGAGAGCGTCAACTCGATGGCGAACAACCTGACCAACCAGGTTCGCAACATCGCCGAGGTGACGATCGCGGTCGCCAACGGCGACTTGTCCAAGAAGATCACCGTCGACGTCCGCGGCGAGATCCTTCAGCTCAAGGAAGCCATCAACACGATGGTGGACCAGCTCCGCTCCTTCGCCTCCGAAGTGACGCGCGTGGCGCGCGAGGTCGGCACCGACGGCAAGCTCGGCGGCCAGGCCATCGTGCCCGGCGTCGCCGGCACCTGGAAGGATTTGACCGACTCCGTCAACGCGATGTGCGGCAACCTGACCGCACAGGTCCGCAACATCGCCAACGTCACCACCGCCGTGGCGCGCGGCGACCTCTCGCGCAAGATCACCGTGGACGTGCGCGGTGAAATTCTCGAGCTGAAGGACACCATCAACACCATGGTGGACCAGCTCAACTCCTTCGCTTCGGAAGTGACGCGCGTCGCGCGCGAGGTCGGCACCGAAGGCAAGCTCGGCGGCCAGGCGCAGGTGCCCGGCGTGGCCGGCACCTGGAAGGACCTCACCGACAACGTCAACTTCATGGCCTCGAACCTGACCGCGCAGGTCCGCAACATCGCCGACGTCGCCACCGCCATCGCCGGCGGCGATTTGTCGAAGAAGATCACGGTGAACGTGTCGGGCGAGATCCTTCAGCTGAAGGAAACGCTCAATACGATGGTCGACCAGCTCAACGCCTTCGCCGGCGAGGTGACGCGCGTCGCGCGCGAGGTCGGCACCGAAGGCCGGCTCGGCGGTCAGGCCAACGTGCTCGGCGTTGCCGGCACCTGGAAGGACCTCACTGAAAGCGTCAACTCGATGGCGTCGAACCTGACTGCACAGGTCCGCAACATCGCCGAGGTGACGACGGCGGTCGCCGGCGGCGACCTCTCCAAGAAGATCACCGTGGACGTGCGCGGCGAAATCCTGGAGCTGAAAGACACCATCAACACCATGGTGGACCAGCTCAACGCATTCGCCGGCGAAGTCACCCGCGTCGCCCGCGAGGTCGGCACCGAAGGCAAGCTCGGTGGCCAGGCCCAGGTGCGCGGCGTAGCCGGTACCTGGAAGGATTTGACGGACAGCGTCAATTCGATGGCCTCGAACCTGACCGGTCAGGTTCGTAACATCGCCGAGGTCGCCACGGCCGTCGCCAAGGGGGACCTGTCCAAGAAGATCACGGTGAACGTGTCGGGCGAAATCCTTCAGCTGAAGGAAACGCTCAATACCATGGTCGACCAGCTCAACGCATTCGCAGGCGAAGTCACGCGCGTGGCGCGCGAGGTCGGCACCGAAGGCAAGCTCGGCGGCCAGGCCCAGGTGACGGGCGTCGCCGGCACCTGGAAGGACCTCACCGACAACGTCAACTCGATGGCGGGCAACCTCACCGCCCAGGTCCGCAACATCGCTGAAGTCGCAACCGCCATCGCCGGCGGCGACCTCTCGCGCAAGATCACCGTGGACGTGCGCGGCGAGATCCTTCAGCTCAAGGATACGCTGAACACGATGGTCGACCAGCTCAACCGCTTCGCGGGCGAGGTGACGCGCGTCGCGCGCGAGGTCGGCACCGAAGGCCGCCTCGGCGGCCAGGCCAACGTGCCCGGCGTCGCCGGCACCTGGAAGGACCTCACCGACAGCGTCAACTCAATGGCGGGCAACCTCACCGCCCAGGTCCGCAACATCGCCGAAGTGACCACCGCGGTGGCGCGCGGCGACTTGTCCCGCAAGATCACCGTCGACGTGAAGGGCGAAATCCTCGAGCTGAAAAACACCATCAACACCATGGTGGACCAGCTCAACGGCTTTGCCGGCGAAGTGACGCGCGTGGCGCGCGAGGTCGGCACCGAAGGCAAGCTCGGTGGCCAGGCCGAAGTGCCCGGCGTGGCGGGCACCTGGAAGGACCTCACCGACAACGTCAACTTCATGGCCTCGAACCTGACGGCCCAGGTCCGCAACATCGCCGAGGTCGCGACCGCGATCGCCGGCGGCGACCTCTCCAAGAAGATCACCGTGGACGTGCGCGGCGAGATCCTGCTGCTCAAGGACACCCTCAACACGATGGTGGAGCAGCTCCGCTCCTTCGCGGCCGAAGTGACGCGCGTGGCGCGCGAGGTCGGCACCGAAGGCCGGCTTGGCGGTCAGGCCGTCGTGCCCGGCGTCGGCGGCACCTGGAAGGATCTCACCGACAACGTCAACCTTTTGGCTGCGAACCTCACCACGCAGGTCCGCAACATCGCCGAAGTCACCACGGCTGTGGCGCGCGGCGACCTGTCGCGCAAGATCACCGTGGACGTGAAGGGCGAAATCCTCGAGCTGAAAAACACCATCAACACCATGGTGGACCAGCTCAATGCCTTCGCCGGCGAAGTCACCCGCGTGGCGCGCGAAGTCGGCACCGAAGGCGAGCTCGGTGGCCAGGCCCAGGTGCCCGGCGTGGCCGGCACCTGGAAGGACCTCACCGACACCGTCAACTTCATGGCGGCGAACCTGACCGAGCAGGTCCGCGGCATCGTCAAGGTGGTGACCGCGGTCGCCAACGGCGACCTCAAGCAGAACCTCACCGTGAAATCGAAAGGCGAGGTCGCGGCCCTCGCCGACACCATCAACAACATGACCTCGACGCTCGCGACCTTCGCCGACCAGGTGACGTCGGTGGCGCGCGAGGTCGGCGTCGAGGGACGACTGGGCGGCCAGGCCGACGTGCCCGGCGCGGCCGGCACCTGGAAGGACCTCACCGGCAACGTCAACCTGCTCGCGGCCAACCTCACCTCGCAGGTGCGCGCGATCGCGGAAGTGGCGACCGCCGTGACCAAGGGCGATTTGACGCGCTCGATCCAGGTCGACGCCCGCGGCGAAGTCGCGGAATTGAAAGACAACATCAACACGATGATCACGAACCTCCGTCTGACGACGGACGTGAACACCGAGCAGGACTGGCTGAAGACCAACCTCGCCAAATTCACCAACATGCTGCAGGGCCAGCGCGACCTCGCCACCGTCGGCCGACTGCTGCTCACCGAGCTGTCGCCACTGGTGAACGCGCATACCGGCGTGATCTACCAGGTCGAGAGCGAGGACAATCCGCGGCTCCTGCTGCTCGCCTCCTATGCCGGCGACGGCGTCTACCCCTATCAGCGCGTGCTGCCGTTCGGCGAAGGCTTGGTCGGCCAATGCGCGGTCGACCGGCGGCCGCGCGTGATCGCAGACATTCCCTCCGACGTGGTGCCGATCAATTCAGCCTTGTTCCGTGTCGCGCCGAAGAACCTCGTGGTGCTGCCGGTGCTGTTCGAGGGCCAGGTCAAGGCGGTGATCGAGCTCGCCTCGCTCACCTCGTTCACAACCTCGCAGATGACCTTCCTGGAGCAGCTCACCGACTCCATCGGCATCGTGCTCAATTCGATCGAAGCGACGATGCAGACCGAAGGCCTGCTCAAGCAGTCGCAACAGCTCGCCGGCGAGCTTCAGACCCAGCAACGCGAATTGCAGCAGACCAATGACCAGCTCGAGCAGAAGGCGCAGCAGCTCGCCGAGCGCAACGTCGAGGTCGAGCGCAAGAACCAGGAAATCGAGCAGGCCCGCCGGGCGCTCGAGGAAAAGGCGACCGAGCTCGCGCTGACCTCGAAGTACAAGTCCGAATTCCTCGCCAACATGAGCCACGAGCTGCGCACGCCGCTGAACTCGATCCTGATCCTGGGACAGCAGCTCACCGACAACCCCGACGGCAACCTCTCGGCCAAGCAGGTCGAATTCGCCCGCACCATCCACGGCGCCGGCACCGATCTCTTGAACCTCATCAGCGACATTCTCGATCTCTCCAAGATCGAATCCGGCACGGTGACGGTCGACGCCGAGGAAATCCTGACCTCGAACCTGCTGGAGACCGTCGGACGGCCGTTCCGGCACGAGGCGGAAAACCGCGGCCTGTCGTTCAAGATCGACGTCGACCCGAACCTCGCGCGCAGCATCGTCACCGACTCCAAGCGCCTGCAACAGGTCCTCAAGAACCTGCTGTCCAACGCCTTCAAGTTCACCGCCGAAGGCGAAGTGCGCCTGAAGGTCAGCGGCGCAGTCGGCGGCTGGGGCACCGATCACCCGGTGCTGAACTCCGCGCCGGCCGTGATCGCGTTTGAAGTGTCCGATACCGGCATCGGCATTCCCCTGGAGAAGCAGAAGCTGATCTTCGAGGCGTTCCAGCAGGCCGACGCCGGCACCAGCCGCAAATATGGCGGCACCGGCCTTGGCCTTGCCATCAGCCGCGAGCTCGCCAGCCTGCTCGGCGGCGAAATCCATCTGCGCAGCGCCCCCGGCAAAGGCTCGACCTTCACGCTCTATCTGCCGCTGAAATATTCCGGCCCGACGCTGGCGCCGCGTGCGCCATCGCCGCAAGCCTACAGCCAGCCTCCGGCGCTGCAGCCGACGGCACCGGCGGAGCAGCGCGTCATCGAGCAACTGCCCGACGACCGGCTCGATCTCGAGCCCGGCGATACTATCCTGCTGATCGTCGAGGACGACCCGCATTACGCCCGCGTGCTGGTCGATCTCGCCCGCGACAAGGGTTTCAAGGTGCTGGTCGCCGCGCGCGGCGCCGAGGCACTGGAGCTTGCCAAGCAGTACCAGCCGCGGGCGGTCTCGCTCGACGTGTTCCTGCCTGACATGCTCGGCTGGACCGTGCTGAGCCAGCTCAAGCACAACCCGCTGACCCGCCACATCCCCGTGCAGATCATCACGCTCGACGAGGACCGCCAGCACGCGCTGGCGCGCGGCGCCTTCTCCTTCGTCAACAAGCCGACCACGACCGAGGGCGTCGCCGCGGCGCTGACGCAGATCAAGGAATATGCGCGTCCCAGGCGCAAGCGGCTCCTGATTGTCGAGGACAACGAGGCCGAACAGCTCTCGATCCGCGAGCTGCTGCATCACGACGACATCGAGATCGTCACCACCGACACCGGCGCCGGCGCACTCTCGACGCTGCGCGAGACACCTTGCGATTGCGTGGTGCTCGACCTCCGCCTGCCCGATATGAGCGGCTTCGAGGTGCTGGACCAGATCCGCAACGACGAGGCGCTATCCAACGTTCCGGTCGTGGTGTTCACCGGCCGCGAGCTTTCGGCGGAGGAGGATGCGGAACTTCACACCATGGCGCGCAGCATCGTGGTCAAGGGCGTGGAATCGCCGGAACGTCTGCTCGACGAGACGGCCTTGTTCCTGCACCGCGTGATCACGGAACTTCCCGTCGAAAAACAGCGCATGCTGGAGAAGCTGAACAGTTCCGACGAGGATCTGATCGGCAAGACCGCCCTGCTCGTGGACGACGACGCCCGCAACATCTTCGCGCTGTCGAGCGTGCTGGAACGGCGCGGCATGAAGGTGCTGACGGCGACCACCGGCCGCGAGGCCGTGACGCTGGTCGAGTCCAATCCGGAAATCGCCATCGTTCTGATGGACATCATGATGCCTCAGATGGATGGCTATCAGACCATCGGCGTGATCCGCGAGAACCCGGCCTTCGCACGCCTGCCGATCATCGCGCTGACCGCCAAGGCGATGAAGGGCGATCGCGAGAAATGCCTGGAAGCCGGTGCGTCCGACTACCTCGCCAAACCCGTCAACACCGATCAATTGCTGCTTGCGATCCGCATGTGGCTGCACCGCTGAGCTGGATCCGCGAATGGACCACGAAAAGGTCAACATCCTCCTCGTCGACGACCAGCCGGCCAAGCTGCTCGCCTATGAGGTGATATTGAAGGATCTCCGCGAGAACCTCGTGATCGCCTCGTCGGGCCGCGAGGCGCTGGAGGTTCTGCTCAAGACCGAGATCGCCGTGATCCTGGTCGACGTCTGCATGCCCGAGCTCGACGGCTTCGAGCTCGCCGCGATGATCCGTGAGCATCCGCGCTTCCAGAAGACCGCGATGATCTTCATCTCCGCGATCCAGGTCAGCGACATCGATCGCTTGCGCGGCTACGAGATGGGCGCAGTCGATTACGTGCCGGTGCCGGTCGTGCCGGAGGTGCTGCGCGCCAAGGTCAAGGTGTTTGCCGAGCTCTACCGCAAGACCCGCGAGCTCGAACGGCTGAACCAGGACCTCGAGGACCGCGTGCGGGCGCGCACCGCCGAGCTGGAAAACTCCACCGCAAAGCTGCGCGAGAGCGAAGAGCGGCGCAGCATGGCGATCGCCGCCGGCAAGATGGGCTCCTGGGACTGGGACTGGATCACCGGAGACTGGATGTGGGACGAGGGGCAGTATCGCATCTTCGGCGTTACCCCCGAGAGCTTCGAGGTCAACCCGGCCAACGTCCAGGCCCTGCTGCATCCCGACGACGTCGATCAGCTCCGCAAGGCGGTCGCCGAGTTCAACAAGGGCACGCGGGCCTATGAGACCGAGTTCCGCATCGTGCGGCCCGACGGCGATGTGCGCTGGTGCGTCGGCACGGCCGCCGCCACGGCCGACAACAGCGGCCGCGTGGTGCGCGTGAGCGGCGTCACCGTCGACATCACCGAACGCAAGCGCGCCGAGGAGCGGCAGAACCTGCTGGCGCGGGAAGTCGATCATCGCGCCAAGAACGCGCTGGCGCTGGCGCAATCCATCGTGCGCCTCACCCGTGCCGACGAGGTCAAGGCCTATGTCAACGCCGTCGAGGGGCGCATCAATGCGCTGGCGCGCGTGCACACGATCCTGTCGCTGTCGAGCTGGCAGGGCGCCGAGCTTTCGAAGTTGATCGACGAGGAGCTCGCGCCCTATTCGCTCGGGGGCCAGATCAGATTGGCCGGTCCCGAGGTTCAGCTGGTGCCGGCGACCGCCCAGACGCTGGCGCTGGCGCTGCACGAGCTTTTCACCAACTCGGCCAAATATGGCGCGCTCTCGACACGGTCGGGCCGGCTGATGATCAGCTGGCAGGTCGAGGACGACCACCTCAGGCTGACCTGGGAGGAATCCGGCGGTCCGCTGGTGAGAACACCGCAATCGCGCGGCTTCGGTACGCGGAGCTTGCTTGCGAGCGTCGAGTCCCAGCTCGGCGGACAGGCACAATTCGATTGGCGTGCCGAGGGCCTGTTGTGCCGCCTTGAGGTGCCGTTGACCCGCAGGACCATGCCGACGACCGCAGCTGGTCAATTCGACGCCGGCAACTCCGCCGAGCTGCAGCGCGCATCCGGTTAACCGGATGCGGCCGTCGTCATGTGCTGCGCCGGACGCGGCTCGTTCGCGACCCGCCCTTCGAGCCAGGCTTCCGTTCGGGCGAGATCTTGCAGCGCTCTCGCGTAGCGGCGTGCGGCGCTGCGCTCTGCACCGCGCGGCAGCTTGCGTGCCTTGCGCAGCATGTCGGCGGCGGCGTTGCGGTACGCCAGCGAACGGTAAAGAAAAACGACCTTACCCATATCCAAGGTTCCCGTGTTGATGGCGTCCATCCTCGCAAGCCCGGCATGAACGTTGGATGAAGCGGCAAATGACAATTCCTTCATGCGGGTGGAACCCATCGGCGTCGCGCGCGTTTTGCATGCAGAACCGAGGGTCGGTTCCATGCTTGCGACAAAGCCGCCTAAGAAACCGCCGAGCCTGATCTCTCCCGCCGGAGCCATCAAGCTTGTGACGCATACGATGATGGGCGCAGCTCTCGGGCTCGCATTCGGTCTCGCGCTCACGCTCTCCAATCCCGCGGTCGCCAGCCTGCTTAATCACGGCGGACGCCAGGCCGTTCTCGTCTTCATGCTCACATTGGTGACGACGTTCGCGATCGGGGCGACCCTTACGGGTGTCGTGTTCATCATCGCGGAAGACAAGGAATCTTGACGCGTGTGTGAAGCGCGCGGCTTGCTTTGTCAGGAACTCCTGCGGCAAACGGCGGTTGGCTGCCTGCGTCAATTCAACTCAGGGAGTTCCCGCGCATGAAGACCACGAAGCTCGCTCTCGCTGTGATGCTGGCAACCGGCCTCGCCGCCGCCCCGTTCGCCGCGCAGGCCAAGTCGCACAAAGCCAAGCATGAATCCTCGACGACGTCGTCGCAGACCACGGGCGCCAACACCAAGTCCTCCAAGGGTGCCGATCCCTCCGGCCAGGGCGGCTCCGGTCCCGGCTCCGACCAAGGCGGCACCATGACCAACAACAAAGGCGGCATGAGCAACACCAAATAAGCTCGCCGCAATTCGCAAAGGCCCCGCATGCGCGGGGCCTTTCACTGTGTGTCTCAACAAGATTCTTTCAAGGCCACATGGTCGGTGCGTGGACCAGCGCGTTCCGGCCCGCCTGCCTCAGATCCTCGAGCGAGCAGCGATCCTCCCGCATCATCTCACGCAGTCTTGCCGCGACGCGCTCGCGCGTTGCCGTCTCGGAGAGAGGAAGTCCGGCGCAGATCTCGTCATGCACCGCCTGCAGCAAGGCAGCCGCGTCCGCATCAGACATTGGCAAGCTCCCGCGTGTCGCGTTCGCTTTAGCTGCGTCGGATATCAGGGATGTTAAGGCGGTCGCCCGCCGAATTGCTCTTCACGAGATGGTCGAGCTGCGCCCGCTTGCGGGTGATCAGGAGCTGGGCCGCGGCGTCGTCGAGGCCTTCGCGCTGCAATTGCCTGACGGCAGAGCCCAGTTCGAGAATCTCGGCGCGCAGTCTCAGGATCCGGTACGTGTCCGGGTCGTCCTCCACCGCCCGCTCCCAAATGTCTCAGCGGCGCGCGATCGCGCGCACGGGATTGGCTAATGTCTTCACGGAACGAAGGCGCACCCGGTCGCGGACATCCGGCAGGACGTCGCCGCCGCCGGCAGCCTTCCACTCACCGATCAGCAGGTTGATTTTCCGGCGCAGACCCATCTGCGCCAGGGCCTTTTCTGTGCAGTCGCGGTCGCGATTGACGAGGTCGCGCACCGACGCCTCCATATCGGCCATCTCCAGCCTCAAGGCACTGATTTTACGTCGAATTTCATTAATTCTGTTGTCCATGACTTGTTAGAACAAAATAAGAACATATAGTCAAGTCACGATTTCAGAACGGAGAGGTCAGATGCAGGTTCAAGGTAAATACGATGCCAAGGCTTTTCTCGACGCCAAGGCTTTTCTCGACGCCAAGACTTTTCGTGACGCCAAGACTCTTCGTGACGCCAAGGCTTTCCTCAGCGAACAGATGACGCGGGCGCAAGGCCTGAAGCTGAAGCGGCTGAGCGAGGAGGCCTATCAGCCCGCGCAATATGATCGCGCTCTGTCCTTCAGCGAGGCTGCGCGGCGCATCCAGGTGCTGGAAGCCGAGATCGAACTCGCGAACTCGTTCTAGCTGCGTCGCGTAGCGGAACGCTGCGTACGCGCTTTCGGAACCTTGCCTGCATCGCGTGGTTCTCCCCGACCAAGGGAGAACATCCATGGCACGCAAGGCCAAGAAACGACGTTACTCGCGCAGCTCCGGCAGCGATGTCGAAAGCGAAATGCGACGCTACAAGAAGGGTACTGCAAAGAGCGGCCGTGGTGGTCGCGGCGGGCGCGTGAAGAGCCGCAAGCAAGCGATCGCGATCGGCCTGTCAAAGGCGCGCAAGAAGGGAAAGAAGGTCCCGAAGAAGGCGTCGAAGCGCAAGAGCTCCAAGAAGGCATCGAAGAAGAAGACGACCAGGAAATCGTCGAAGCGCAAATCCAGCAAGCGGTGACGCCGGCCGGCGTCAGATCATGCTGCCGGGCATGAAGCAGCGAATCGCAACCCCGAACGCGGTCTTCACCGGCCAGACCATGGTGTGGCCTGCCCGGTTCGGCTCGGTGATGACGGCCTCGTCGGGCACGTCCACCCACTGACCGTCGAGCCGCACACGATAATGCCCGTCATGCGATTCCCAATCGGGATCGGAGACGGCAAAGCCATCCGCATCCGAGCAACACGGCCCGAGATGGCTGCGCAGACTGTCGAACCAGGGTTTTAAGGGCGAGTTCGCGTAACGGCCATCGTCGCGCCCCAGGGCGCTCCCGGTCGTCAGCACGATTGGCGCCACGAGCAGCGCACATCTCAGCGAGAGCTTCAATCGATCCATGTCGGCACCGATCAAATGCGAACGTCAGGTTCCACGAGACGGCCGGGCGTTCGAAGTTTCACTCCTGCGATTTACCCGGGCGTCGTCATCGGCGCCAAGGCACAACACGTTATTCCAAAGTGTGACCAGCGAACGCGGCTTTTTCGGACGAACCCGTCATCATCGCTGCCGTTAACGAGAATGTTATCGGTGGCCTGTGGGTATCTTCCAACCGCGCACGAAAAAGGCGGCCCGCAGGCCGCCTTTTGAGTTTGCCGTCGAAAGCAGCAACTTATGCGAGCGGCACCGCGACGAACCGGGTCGCCTGCGCGTTCTTCACCTGCAGCAGCACGCTGTTCTTGCCCGACGATTTGGCCTGCGCCAGCTCCGCACGGACTTCGCCGACGTTGGAGACGGCCTTGCCGCCGACATTGAGGATGACGTCACCGGTCTGGATGCCGCGCTGTGCCGCGGGCCCCTCCGGATCGACCTCGGTGACGACGACGCCCTTCTGGCCGGCGCCCTGGACATCGCCTGCCGGCGCCAGAGAGAGACCGAGGCGCGGCGTGCCGGCGTTCGACTGTGCCTTGCCGTCGTCGGCCTTGGCCTGCCGCTCGTTCGGCAATTCGCCGAGCGCGAGCGTCACCGTCTTGCTGTCGCCCTTGTGGATTACGTCGAGCTTCACGGACGTGCCCGGCGCCAGCGTCGCAATGGTGCGGGCGAGATCGCGGGAGTCCTTGACCGCAGTGCCGTTGACGGCCGTGATGACGTCACCTGCCGCGATGCCGGCCTTTGCCGCGGGGCTGCCGTCCTGCGGATTGTCGACGATCGCGCCGCGTGCCTCCTTCAGGCCGAGGCTGTCCGCGATTTCAGCCGTCACCGGCTGCACCTGGACGCCGAGCCAGCCGCGGGTCACCGCACCCTTGTCCTTCAACTGCGCGACGACGAGCTTAGCGGTCGAAGCCGGGATGTCGAAGCCGATGCCGACCGAGCCGCCCGAGGGCGAGAAGATCGCCGTGTTCACGCCGATCACGTTGCCGCTCATGTCGAAGGCCGGGCCGCCGGAATTGCCCTTGTTGATGGGGGCGTCGATCTGGATGAAGTCGTCATAGGGGCCGTTGCCGATGTCGCGGCCGCTGGCCGAGACGATACCGGCGGTCACGGTGCCACCGAGGCCGAAGGGATTGCCGACCGCGACCACCCAATCGCCGATCCGCGGCTTCTGGTCGGAGAACTTCACGAACGGAAAGTCCTTCTTGCCGTCGACCTTGATCAGCGCGAGATCGGTCTTCGGATCGGTGCCGACCACCTTCGCGGTGTAGATCGTGCCGTCATCCATCGTCACCTGCACGGATTCGGCGTGATCGACGACGTGGTTGTTGGTCACGGCATAGCCGTCGGCGGAGATGAAGAAGCCCGAGCCTTCACCCGTGATCACCTGGTGGCGCTGGCGCGGCATGCCGTTCATGCCGGGACCGCGGAAGCCGAACTGCCGCGAGAACTGGTCGAACGGCGAATCCTCGTCCTGATCCATCCGGTTCTGTTGCAGCATCGCGCTCTTGTCATTGTCCTGGTCGATCTTGACCCGCACGGAAATGACAGCAGGTTTGACCTTGCTGACGAGGTCGCCGAAGCCCGGCGGCGTCACGGCCGATTCCGCGGCCTGGGCAGGCGCGATGAAGTGGGTCACGCCAAACGGCGAAGTGCCGGGCGAGGCAGCGAGCACGGCCACGCCAAGCGCGGCCACGGTGCCGAGCAGCGCCAGCCGGCGCGGCTTCAGGATCTTACGGGTCGTGGGGTCGGAATTGACGCGATCGTTCATGTCGAAATGTCCATGTTGGTAAGTCGCCTTGCACCCAACATGGCGGTCGTCACCTTACGGCGTCCCGTCCGTCCGATTAAATCTTGGCAAAGGTGCCGGCGGTGCGGCTCAAATCGGGGCTGCTCGTTTGATACAGCTCAACGCGCGCCCTCTGCGCAATGAAAGACTGCCGCCACTGGATGATGTCCACCGGAGACGCGCCATGTACAAAGACATCCTCGTCCACATCCCGACCGAGCGGCCAATGCGTGCCCTGATCGACGGCTCGATCTCGCTCGCCGCCAAGCTCAACGCCCACATCGACGCGGTCGCCGTCGGCTATGTCGCAAGCAGTGCGGCTTACATCATGGAAGGCGGTGCCGCCGTTGCGGCCGTGTTCGAGATGGAGCGCGAGCGCGCGTTGGAGCGGGCAGAGGCCGCGCTCGCGGTGTTCAGGAGCGGGGCGACAAGCGCCGGGATTTCCTGCACCTGCCATCCGCTCGGTGAGATTCCGATTGATGCAGCCGTCTCGCTCGGCGAGATGGCGCGGCTGCACGATCTCAGCATCGTGCTGCAGCCCGATCCGTCACAAGCCTCATTCGACAACGACGTGCCCGGCGAGATCCTGTTTCAGTCGGGCAGCCCGGTGCTGTTCCTGCCCCATACCTTCCGCGGCACCTTCAAGGCCAAGCGGATCGGCCTCTGCTGGGACGGCAGCCGCCTCGCTGCCCGCGCGATGCGCGACGCAGCTCCCTTCCTGGCTCGCGCCGAGGGGATCGTGATTATCACGATCAACGAAGCCGATTCCGTTCCGGAGGAGGTCTCCGCGAGCAATCTGGCAAGACATCTCGGCCGGCGCGGATTGTCGACCCGCACCGTCAGCCTGTCAGCCGCGCGCGCCGACATTCAGCCGACCATCCTGTCGATGGCGGCCGACGAGAACCTCGATGTCCTGGTCATGGGCGGCTACGGTCATTCGCGCTGGCAGGAACGCTTACTCGGCGGCGTCACCCGCGCCATGCTGGAGGCCATGACGGTCCCGACGCTGATGTCGCATTGATCGGGAGATGACCGGTCGCGGACCGGTCACACCCCCCTGTCGTTGGGATTGGCGACCGCGTCCTTGAGCGGAGCCGGCATCGGGAAGTTCAGGTTCACGTTCTTCGGCGGAATCGGCTTCGTGAACCATTTCGCGTAGAGTTCCGCGAACTGGCCACTCTTCATCATGGCGCCCAGCGTCTTGTCGACCAGCGCCTTGAACTCCGGATCGCCCTTGCGGATGATCAGCCCATAGGGCTCGGTGCGCAGACTGTCGTCGATGATCCGCCAATTGTCCGGCGTCTGGCTGCCCGCGATGAGTCCTGCGAGCAGGATGTCGTCCATGACGAAGGCATCGCTGCGGCCGGTCGTGAGCGCGAGGAACGATGCGGCATGGTCCGGCGACAGGACCTGCTTGACCTCGAACTTCTTCTCTAGGCTGCGTGCCAGCAGCAAGGCAATCGAGGTCGAGCCGGCGGTCAGCGCCACCGGTTTGTCCTTCAGATCCTCGAAGGTCTTGATCGGCGCGTCCTTCCGGACCACGGCGCGAATGCTCGACACGAAGATGGTGTTGCTGAACGCGACCACCTTCTGGCGCTCCAGCGTGTTGGTGGCGGGACCGCAGACGATATCGATGGTGCCGTTCTCGATCAGCGGGATCTGCGTGCTGAGCTGGATCGGTTGCAGTCTGGTCTGAAGCGCCGGGAGCTTCAGTTCGTCCTTCACCGCATCGACGATCCGCGCGCACAGGTCCATCGCGAAGCCGACCGGCTTCTGGTTGTCGTCGAGATAGGAGAACGGGACCGAGACGTCGCGATGGCCGAGCCGGATTTCGCCGACATCCTTGATCTTGGCCAGCGTCCCGCCCGACGTTTGAGCCTGCGCAGACGCCGCAACCGCGGCCAAAAATACGAGCGAATACAACATCCTCTTCATGACCCTACTCCCCCAATGGATATTATCTTGAGAGATTTTATACACGGCATTGCATAATCCACAATCTGATTTTATACAATCTGCCTTGGGCCAACCGCGACGGGATGCCGGATGAAATCGGGAGCAGTGGCAAAGCAACGAAGTGGCGGCAGTCACGGCTCGACGCCTGACGCTGTTCGCGAGGCGCTGCGCCGCGCGATCAGCGCGGGCGAGCTGGCGCCCGGCATCCAGCTTCGTCAGGACGAACTCGCCGAGAAGTTCGGGACCAGCCGCATTCCCGTCCGGGAAGCGCTGCGGCAGTTAGAGGCGGAAGGCTTCGTGACGTTCCTGCCCAATCGCGGGGCCGTCGTCTCCGATCTCTCCATCGACGAGGTCGTGGAGCTGCTCGAGATCCGCATCGCACTCGAATGCCACGCCTTACGCCTCGCCATCCCTGCCATGGGCGATATCGATCTCGACGACGCGAAGACGATTCTGCGCTCCTATGACGACGAGCCCGATCCGGAGAAATGGGGCGCGTTCAACTGGCGCTTCCACAAGGCGCTCTACGCGCCCTGCAACAGCCCGCGCCTGCTGACGATGATCGAGGCCAATTACGGCCATGTCAGCCGCTTCACCCGGGCCCTGGTGTCGCGCGCGACCGGCAAGGACCGGCCACAGCGTGAGCACTACCAGATGCTCGAATATTGCCGCGACGGCGAGGTCGAAAAGGCCGTGCGCCTGCTGCGCGAGCACATCGTGCAGACGCAGAAGACGCTGCGATCGGCCCAGCGCCAGGCTTCACGGCAGGCATCACGGCAGGCATCGCCGGACGAGGCGGGCTGATCGGGCAACCGACCATGCCGGGAGCTAAAGGAGACTACGCTTGAAGACGAACGACGTCGAAATTCTGGTCATTGGTGCCGGCATGGCCGGCCTTGCCACGGCCTATTACCTCGCCGTCGAGCACAGGCGCTCGCGCCTGTTGATCGTCGACGAAGGCCAGCCGATGGCGCTGACGTCGGCGCAATCCGGCGAGAACTACCGCAACTGGTGGCCGCATCCGACCATGGCGGCGTTCACCGACCACAGCACCGATCTGATGGAGGACATCGCACGCCGCACCGATAACCGCATCCACATGACGCGGCGCGGCTATCTGCTGGTGACGCGCGACAACCAGCCGGACGAGCTGCTGCGGCAATTGCATGCCGGCTACGGCGCCTCGGCCGCAAAACTGATCCGCCAGCACGAGGGCACCAGCCAGAGCTATTCGCCGCCGCTCTCGGCGGACTGGCAGACCGCGCCCGACGGCGTCGATGTGCTGCGCGGCCGCGACCTGATCCAGCGCTATTATCCGGCCTTCGGAGGTCGCCACCGCGCTTCACATCCGCCGGGCCGGCGACATCAGCGGTCAGCAGCTCGGCCAGTACATGCTGGAGACGATGCGCCCGCTGGGCGCGCAGTTCCAGCAGGCGCGCGTGGTCGGCATCGCCAAGGCCGACCGCTTCACGGTTGACGTCATCGCCGGCGGCGAGCGGCAAAGCATCAAGGCCGATATCATCGTCAATGCGGCGGGCCCGTTTGCAGCGCACATCTCCGCGATGCATGGCGAGAAGCTGCCGATGCACAACGTGCTTCAGCAGAAGATCGCCTTCGTCGACCGCAATCGCGCGGTCGACCGCAAGATGCCCTTCGCGATCGACCTCGACGGCCAGACGCTGGCCTGGTCGCCCGACGAGCGCGAGGCGCTCGCGGCGGCACCGGAACTGGCGCGGTTGCTGGAGCCGATGCCGGGCAGCATCCATTGCCGCCCCGATGGCGGCGACCAGGGTCAGTGGATCAAGCTCGGCTGGGCGTTCAACTCGGAGCCGTCCGAGCCCACCCGCGAGCCGGAACTCAATCCGTACTTTCCGGAAATCGTGCTCCGCGCCGCCAGCCGGCTCCAGCCTGCGCTCGCGCAATATCTCGGCGCCCTGCCGCGCGACCGGATCCATTACGGCGGCTTCTATCCGATGACGAAGGAAAACTGGCCGCTGATCGGCGCGGCCCGGACGCCGGGCGTGTTCCTGACGGCTGCGCTATCGGGTTACGGAACGATGTCGGCCTGTGCGGCCGGCGATCTCTGCGCGCGGGCAGTGGTCGGCGCGCCCCAGCCAACTTTCGCGGACGTTCTCTCACTCGCGCGTTACGAGAACAAGACGCTCATGGACGAACTCGAAAGCGCCGAGAGCCGCGGCCTGCTCTGATCGCCTTTGGGCTAGATGCTCTCACGCCGCGACGGGGGCCTCCCATGCCGCGGCGGCGGCGCCTTTCTCGCGTTGCGCATTGCACGCGTCGAAATGCGCCTTGAGCTCGACTTCCGCCAAATGTTCGAAATGCTCGGCCTGACCGAGGAGTTCCCAGCTCTGCAGCGGCCGGTAGGCCGCCTGCTGGCGACAGAGGGACGCCAGCGCGCGGTAGCGACGTACGTTCTCCATGAGACCCTCCCTCGCATTCACAGGGCTTATTGCCCTGATTTACGTCACGCCGATGGCGGTTATGCAAAACATTTTATGCGCGTACAGCCCAGCTGATCGCGGTTAACTTTTGAGAAATGCGCATGCGAACTTTTGTTCCAATCGCGCCCGTGCCCGTGCGTGGAATCGGAGACCCTAGGCGTAGAGCCGCCGCTCAACGGCGACGCCGACCAGGTCGAGGTAACGCTCGATCAGGTCGGGCCGGCCGATGAGATAGCCCTGCATCTCGTCGCAGGCCTCGCGTTCCAGGAAGGCGCGCTGCGCCTCGGTCTCCACCCCTTCGGCGACGACCGGGATGTTCAGCGCATGCGCAAGACTTAGCACTGCGCGGACGATCTCGGCCGATTGCGGCGATGCGTTCCTGCGTATTGACGCGCTCGGTGACGTCCTCGATCACGCCCACCAGATATTGCGGATCGCCTGCATCATCCGTGGTCTACCGGATCAACGCACTCTCTCCGGCCCGCGTCGACTGGACGGAATTATCCTGCAGTTTTGGAACCCGGCCCGCCTCCGCGGCAGCGCGGATGGCCGCAATGTTCGCGGCATAATCGGCGCTGCTCCTGCCGCGGAACACCGCCGATCCCGCGACCAGCGTGTCGGCGCCCGCCGCGGCAACGGCCGCCGCGTTGTCGCGCGTGACACCGCCATCGACCTCGAGCCGGATCGGCCGCTCGCCGATCATGCTGCGGATGCGCCTGATCTTCTCGAGTTGGGAGTCGAGGAACGACTGCCCGCCGAAGCCGGGATTGACCGTCATGACCAAGATGAGATCAAGACGATCGAGCACATATTCGATCGCACTCTCGGGCGTTGACGGGCACAGGCTGACGCCGGCCTTCTTGCCGAGCGCGCGGATCGCCTGGAGCGAGCGGTCGAGATGCGGGCCGGCTTCGGCATGCACGGTGATGATATCCGCGCCTGCCTTGGCGAAGGCCTCGAGGTAGGGATCAACAGGCGCGATCATCAGATGAACGTCGAAGATCTTCGACGTCACCGGCCGGATCGCCTTGATGATATCGGCGCCGAAGCTGATGTTCGGGACAAAGTGGCCATCCATGACGTCGCAGTGGATCCAGTCGGCACCGGCCGCATCGATGGCCGCGATCTCCTCGCCGAGCCGCGCGAAATCGGCCGCCAGGATCGACGGCGCGATGATGATCTCCTTGGTCATGGCTTTGCACTCCGCGCATCGGCTCCGCCGGTGAAGACACGGCTCGCCAGAATGTCCGCCGGGTCGATCGTCTCGAGGTCGGCGACATCGAGCATGCGGTCGAGATCCGACACCAGCCGATCGGCCTGCCGCAAACGGATGCGATCGACCGCGTTGCGGATCGAGCGCGCATTGGAGAAGAACGGCTGGGTCCGGCGCAGCGCGATGTATTTCTCGAATGCTTCCCGCGCCGCCGCCGAGAACCGGTAGCCGCGCTCTTTCAGCATCAACTCAGCGATCACAAGCAGTTCGGCCTCCGCATAGTCAGGGAATTCGATGTGGTGGGCGATGCGCGAACGGAAGCCGGGATTGGAACCGAAGAACTTCGTCATCCGCTCGCCATAGCCGGCGAGGATCACGACGAGGTCTTCGCGTTGGTTCTCCATCACCTGGAGCAGGATCTCGATCGCCTCCTGACCGTAGTCGCGCTCGTTGTCGGGCCGGTGCAGGTAATAGGCCTCGTCGATGAAGAGCACGCCGCCCATCGCCTTCTTCAGGATCTCCTTCGTCTTCGGCGCGGTGTGGCCGATATATTGCCCGACGAGATCGTCGCGCGTCACCGAGATCACCTGCCCGCGCCGCACGAAACCGAGCCCGTGCAGGATCTTCGCCATGCGCAGCGCCACGGTGGTCTTGCCGGTGCCGGGATTTCCGGTGAACGACATGTGCAGCGTCGGCGGCGCGGCGGCCAGCCCCGCGCGCTGGCGAATGCGCTCGATCAGCAGCAGCGACGCGATCTGGCGCACGCGGTTCTTGACCGGCTTGAGCCCGATCAGCTCCTGCTCGAGCTGTTGCAGCGTATCGGTGATCCCTGCCGCTTCGGCCTCCTTGCGGAGGTCGAAGCTGGTCTCGTTGGGCTCGGCGGTCGTAGCGTGGGGGACATCCAGCATGGCTACCCTCGAAGAAAAGAGCTTCGCCGCGGGGGAGCGGCGAAGCAGTGGTCCGCCAAGGAAACGGAGCAGGGAGTGCTCCGCGCGGAGGAGAACGACTTAGGTCGAGGCGTGCGCGACCTGCCGGCGCACGGTGGTGTAGCGGATGGCGCGGCCGCCGACCTCCTGCCGCACCAGCTCGAACTCGGCCTCCTGCGGCGGGCGGTTGACGATGAACGAGATCCGCACCGATTCCCAACCATGGCTGGAATCGAAGCCGCTGATGCGGATGTAGCGGTCGCCGTACACCCGGCGGCATTCGGCGAGCTCCATCATGACGCCGGCGGCGTCCTGGAGGTCGAACATCGGCAGGCCCCACATCTCCCAATAGGTGTTGCGTGGATGCGGATCGTCGGTGAACTCGATGTTCACCGCCCAGCCGTTGGCGAGGCAGTATTGCACCTGCTTATAGACCTGGTCGTCGGTCAGATCGGGCAGGAACGAGAAGCACCCCTGGGTGAGTTTCATTGTCAAATCTCCTCAGACGGTTTCCAGCGCCGTCGGCACGAAGTCCGGCGTGTCGGTGGATTGATAGTTGAAGGTGACGTCCTTCCAGACGTCGAGCGCCGACTTCAGCGGCGTGCAGGTCTGCGCCGCCTTGGCGAGGATCTCCGGACCCTCGTGGACGTAGTCGCGCCCCTCGTTGCGGGCGAGGATCATCGCTTCCAGCGCCACGCGGTTGGCGATCGCGCCGGCCGCAATGCCCATGGGATGACCGATGGTGCCGCCGCCGAATTGCAGCACGACGTCCTCGCCGAGCAGATCGAGCAGCTGATGCATCTGGCCGGCATGGATGCCGCCGGACGCGACCGGCATCATCTTGTTCAGGCTCGCCCAGGACTGGTCGAAGAAAATGCCGTGCTCGAGCCTGGTCGGATTGAACTCCTCGCGACAGACGTCGTAGTAGCCGCGCGTGGTGTTGGGATCGCCTTCGAGCTTGCCGACCACCGTGCCGGCATGAATGTGATCCACGCCCGCAAGCCGCATCCATTTGGCGATGACGCGGAACGACACGCCGTGGCTCTTCTGCCGCGTATAGGTCGAGTGACCGGCCCGATGCAGATGCAGGATCATGTCATTGCGGCGCGCCCACTTTGCCATGGACTGGATCGCGGTGTAGCCGATCACGAGGTCGATCATGACGATGCACGACCCGAGCTCCTTGGCGAATTCCGCGCGCTCGTACATATCCTCCATCGTCCCCGCGGTGATGTTCAGGTAGGTGCCCTTCACCTCGCCCGAGGCCGCCTGCGCGCGGTTAACCGCCTCCATGCAATAGAGGAAGCGGTCGCGCCAGTGCATGAAGGGCTGCGAGTTGATGTTCTCGTCGTCCTTGGTGAAGTCGAGCCCGCCCTTCAGCGCCTCGTAGACGACGCGACCGTAATTGCGGCCCGAGAGGCCGAGCTTCGGCTTGATCGTCGCGCCCAGTAGCGGCCGGCCGAACTTGTCGAGCCGCTCACGCTCGACCACGATGCCGGTCGCCGGTCCCTGGAACGTCTTCACATAAGCGACCGGGAAGCGCATGTCTTCCAGACGCAGCGCCTTCAGCGGCTTGAAGCCGAACACGTTGCCGATGATGGACGCCGAGAGGTTGGCGATCGAGCCCGGCTCGAACAGGTCGAGGTCGTAGGCGATGTAGGCGAAATAGGAGCCGGGCGTGCCGGGCACCGGATCGACGCGATAGCACTTTGCGCGATACTTCTCGGCGGCGGTCAGGCGGTCGGTCCACACCACCGTCCAGGTCGCGGTCGAGGATTCGCCGGCGACCGCGGCGGAGGCCTCGATCGGATCCACGCCTTCTTGCGGGGTCACGCGGAACAGCGCGATGACATCCGTGTCCTTCGGCGTGTACTCGGGCTCCCAATAGCCCATGCGCTTGTATTCCATGACGCCGGATCGATAGCGCTCTTTGCCCCTGACGGTTCCTGCATGTGCATTCATGGCTCTCTCCTGCTCTTCTCTCTCTGAATGACTAGGCTGCGACCGGCTCGCGGGCGCCGATGCGCGGATCGAGCTCACCGGCACGATAGCGCCGTGCCATCTCGCTCAAGGGAACGACCTTGATCTTGCCGGCATGACCCGCCGTGCCGAACTGCTCGAAACGGTCGCGGCAGAGCTCGCGCATCGCATCCATCGCGGGCTTGAGGAATTTGCGCGGATCGAATTCGGAACGCGTTTGCGCGGCGACCTTGCGGAACACCGCGGTCATGGCGAGCCGACAGTCTGTGTCGATATTGACCTTGCGCACGCCGCTCTTGATGCCGCGGACGATTTCTTCCACCGGCACGCCCCAGGTCTGCGGCATCTCGCCGCCGAACTGGTTGAACATGTCCTGCAGCGGCTGCGGCACCGAGGATGAGCCGTGCATGACGAGATGCGTGTTCGGCAGCCGACGGTGGATCTCCTCAACCACCCGCATCGCCAGGATATCGCCGTCCGGCTTGCGGCTGAACTTGTAGGCGCCGTGCGAGGTGCCCATCGCGATTGCGAGGGCGTCCACCTTGGTGGCGCGGACGAAATCCACGGCCTGGTCGGGATCGGTCAGGAGCTGGTCGTGGCTGACCTTGCCCTCGACGCCGTGACCGTCCTCCTGCTCGCCGCCACCATGCTCGAGCGAGCCGAGCACGCCGAGCTCGCCTTCGACGGAGGCACCCGTCCAATGGGCGAGATCGACGACGCGGCGGGTGATCGCGACATTGTAGTCGTAATCGGCTGCGGTCTTGGCGTCGGCCTTGAGCGAGCCGTCCATCATCACCGAGGTGAAGCCATGGGCGATGGCGGAGGCACAGGTCGCCTCGTCATTGCCGTGGTCCTGATGCATGCAGAGCGGAATGTCCGGATAGGTCCGCTCCAGCGCGTCGATCATGTGCGACAGCATGAGATCGCCGGCATAGCTGCGCGCACCGCGCGAGGCCTGGATGATGACGGGCGCGTCGACCTCGGCCGCCGCCTGCATGATCGCGATGCCCTGCTCCATGTTGTTGATGTTGAACGCCGGCACCGCGTAGCCGTGGCTGGCGGCGTGATCGAGCAGTTGGCGAAGGGTGATACGGGCCACGAAGAGTCCTCCTGTTATGGCTTGCGAACACGGGCGATCGCCCGGCGGCCGGCTTCCGCAATGCTTTGCGGGGTGATGCCGAATTCGCGGTAGAGCACCGGCGCCGGCGCCGAGGCGCCGAAGCCACGCATGCCGACAAATTCGCCGTCGCTGCCGATCCAGCGATGCCAGTCGCCGGCGACGGCCGCCTCGATGCCGACCCGCGGCGCGGTGCCGAGAACGGTCGCGCGATAATCGTCCGGCTGCTTCTCGAACAGCGCGAAGCACGGCGCGGAGACCACGGCGGCGCGGACGTGCTCGGTCGCAAGCAGGCGGGCGGCTTCCAGCGCGATCGAGACTTCCGAACCGGTCGCCATCAATGTCACGTCGCGGCCGCCATCGGGCGAGACGATCAGATAGGCGCCGCGCGCGACGCGGTTTCTGCCGCGTACATCGCTGCGGAACGTCGGCAGCGCCTGCCGCGACAGGCACAGCACGGAGGGACGGTCTTCCGCTTCGAGCGCACAGTCCCAGGCTTCCAGCGTCTCGACCGCGTCTGCGGGGCGGAACACCAGCAAGTCCGGAATGACACGCAGCGCCGCAAGATGCTCGACCGGCTGATGCGTCGGCCCGTCCTCGCCGAGGCCGATGGAGTCGTGCGTCATCACATGGATGACGCGCAGCCGCATCAGGGCCGCAAGGCGGATCGCCGGCCGGCTGTAGTCGGAGAAGGCGAGGAACGTGCCGCCATAGGGAATGAAACCGCCATGCAGCGCGAGTCCGTTCATCGCGGCAGCCATGCCGTGCTCGCGGATGCCGTAATGGATATAGTCGCCGGCGAACGCGCCACTCTTGACGGGAGCCTGCGCCTTCGCGTGCGTCAGGTTCGAATGCGTCAGGTCCGCGGAGCCGCCGACCAGGCCGGGGATCGTCCCGGCGATGCCGTCGAGCACCTGTTGCGAGGCCTGCCGGGTCGCGAGCTTCGGCCGCTCGGTAGCAAAGCGCTCGCGCAATTTCGCCGAGGCCTGGGCATAGGCGGTCGGCAGGGCAACCGGCTTGCCCTCGATAAAGAGCTCGCGCTGCTCAGGCGTCGCATCTTCATAACGGTCGAGCCAGGCGAGACGCTCGACCTGTCCGCGCTGCCCGATCATCCGCCACGCCTTCGCGACGGGAATCGGCACGACGAAGGGCTGATAGTCCCAGCCAAGCGTCCGCCGCGCCGCCGCAGTCTGCTCGGTACCGAGCGGCGCGCCATGCGCCTTCTCGGTGCCCTGCCGGTCCGGCGCGCCGTAGCCGATGATGGTGCGACAGGCGATCAGCGACGGCTTTGCGCTTTCGCGCTCCTCCGCGATCGCCTGCGCAACGGCTTCGGGATCGTGCCCGTCGACGCGGCGCACCGACCAGCCGGAGGCGGCGAAGCGTGCGAGTTGATCGTCCGAGGTCGCAAGTGACGTCGGCCCATCGATGGAGATGCCGTTGTCGTCGAACAGTACGATCAGGCGGCCGAGCTGGAGATGCCCGGCGAGCGAGATCGCCTCCTGGCTGATGCCTTCCATGAGGCAGCCGTCACCTGCGATCACATAGGTGAAGTGATCGACGAGGCCGCTGCCGTGCCGCGCATTGGCCATGCGCTCAGCGAGTGCCATGCCGACGGCAGTAGCGATCCCCTGCCCCAGCGGACCTGTCGTGGTCTCGACACCAGGCGTGTGGCCATATTCAGGATGGCCCGGCGTCTTCGAACCCCATTGCCGGAACGCCTTGATGTCATCGATGCTGACGTCGCCGCCGGTCAGGTGCAGCAGTGCATAGAGCAGCATCGAGCCGTGGCCGGCCGAGAGCACGAAGCGGTCGCGGTCCGGCCAGTTCGGATGCGCGGAGTCGAATTTGAGGAAGCGCGAGAACAGCACGGTCGCGACGTCGGCCATGCCCATGGGCAGGCCGGGATGGCCGGACTGCGAGGTCTCGATGGCATCGACCGCGAGGAAGCGGACGGCATTGGCGAGAGCGCTATGGGCGACCGCCGTGAAATCGGCTTCGGCATGAACCGAGATATTCATCGGATCCTCCTTTTCACTTCAGGCTGCGCTTGCGCTCGATGAGCTGCATGATCAGTGGAGTCAGGATGAGCTGCATGGCGAGATCGAGCTTCGCGCCCGGACACACGATCGAGTTCGCGCGCGACATCCAGCTGTGCGGCAGCATCGAGAGCAGATAGGGAAAGTCGATACCGCGCGGATTCTTGAAGCGGATCACGACCATCGATTCATCAGGCGTCGGGATCCAGCGCGCGATGAACGGATTGGAGGTATCCACCGTCGGCACGCGCTGGAAGTTGATGTCGGTCTCGGTGAATTGCGGGCAGATGTAGTGGATGTAATCCGGCATCCGCCGCAGGATCGTGTCGGTGACGGCCTCGGTCGAATAACCACGCGCGCTGCGATCGCGGTGCAGCTTCTGGATCCATTCGAGATTGATGACGGGCACGACGCCGATCTTGAGGTCGGCATAGCGCGCGACATTCACCTTGTCGGTGACGACGGCGCCGTGCAGGCCCTCGTAGAATAATAGGTCAGAATTCTCCGGCAGCCGTTCCCATTCGGTGAAGGTGCCGGGCGCCGCGCCATGCAGCGCGGATTCTTCCGCGTCGTGCACGTAGTGCCGCGTCGTCGCCGTGCCGGTCTCGCCATAGTCGCGGAACGCCCGCTCGAGCTCCTCGAACAGATTGGTCTCGGGGCTGAAATGGCTGAAATGCTTGTTGCCGCGCTCGGCTTCCGCCGCCATCTGCGTGCGCATCTCCGCACGATCGTAGCGATGGAAGGCGTCGCCTTCGATGTAGACGGCGTTGACCTTCTCGCGGAAGAATATCTGCTCGAAGGTCTTCTTGACCGAGGTGGTGCCGGCGCCGGACGAGCCGGTGATCGAGATGATCGGATGCTTCCTGGACATCGGACGCCTCCCTCAGAGCCGGAAGAAGCCACGCCGCGCGAACAACGGCGCGGAGACGCTGGCAACGAGCAGTGGATCGCAATGCAGTTCCTCGACGCGCCGCACTTCGTTGCTCGAGCCCATGATCAGCGGCACGCGCTGGTGCAGGTTCTGCGCCGCGAGGTCGAGGATGCGTTCGCGCCCGGTTGTGGCCGAGCCGCCGGCCTGCTCGACGATCATCGCCATCGGATGTGCCTCATAGGTGAGGCGCAGACGGCCGTCGCCATAGCCGGGGCGCGCGTCGGAGGGATAGAGGAACACGCCGCCGCGGGTGAGGATGCGGTAGGCTTCCGCGACCAGCGAGCCGATCCAGCGCATGTTGAAATTGTGGTTCGCGGGTCCTTCGACGCCGGCCAGACATTCGTCGATGAAGGCGCGCACCGGCGGATCCCAGTGCCGGCGGTTGGAAGCGTTGATCGCGAACTCCTCGCACGCTTCGGAGATCTGAACGCCGCTGCGCGCGAGGCGGAAGCAGCCGGACCTGCGATCGAGCGTGAAGATGTCGACACCGTCGCCGAGCGTCAGCACCAGCGAGATCTGCGGCCCGTAAGTGACGAACCCGGCCGCGAGCTGTGCCGAGCCACGCTGATGGAAGGCGAGCGCGAGATCATCGGGCGCGGGCAGGATCGAGAAGATCGTGCCGACCGTCATGTTGATGTCGATGTTGGAGGAGCCGTCGAGCGGATCGATCGCGACGCAAATCTTGGCCTCACGGTCGCCGATCTGCGGCTCGCGCATCTCCTCCGACGCCAGCGCCGCGATTGGCAGCTTGCTGAGGCAGCGGCGCAGGATCGCATCGGCCTGGACGTCGAGATCGCGCTGGACGTCGCCGTCGCTGTTCCGCCCGGTGGTCAGGCCGGAGGCGTCGGCGAGATCGCCGGTCGCGATGAGGTCGGCGATCTCGATCGCCGCCGCCGCGATGGCATCGACCGCGGCCGCAACCGCCAGCGCATGCGGCGCCGTCTCGGAATACCGTTGAAGGTGGTCGTCCAGCCTGAGTTGCCCGGTCATCTGCGTCCATCCCCTTGTAGGTGCCGCATCCAGTTCCCTCCTCTCTGGAGGTCGGTGCGGTCAGTCCCAACACGAGGAGATTGACAGGGGCGACTTAATAAGGAAAATTTCTATTCATAATGGTAGCCAAAGAATTTTCTTATAATGGCTCCGGCCATGCAGCGGCACAGCTCCGGCATCTGACGATCCGGCAGCTGCGATCGCTTGCGGCGCTTTCAGCCAAGGGCAGCGTCACCGCGGCCTCCGGCCATCTCGGGCTGACGCAGCCGGCGGTGACCCAGCAGCTCCGCCAACTTCAGGACCTCGCCGGCCTGCCTTTGGTGCAGCGAACCGGCGACGGCATGCTGCTGACGGAGGCCGGCCGCGAGGTTCTGGCGCTGGCCGAGCGCGTCGAAGCTGCGATCACGGACTGCCAGGGCGCGCTTGATCTGCTCGCGGGGCGGACCGGCGGCACGGTCCAGCTCGGCGCGGTGTCGACCGCGAAATACTTCGTGCCGCATGCGATCGCGGCGTTCTCGAAGCGGCATCCGAAGATCGAGATCAAGCTGACCATCGGCAATCGCGAGGAGATCCGCGAAGCCATGCACGGCTACGATCTCGACTTCGCGGTGATGGGTCGGCCACCGGCCGATGTCAGCGTCGACGTGCGTCAGCTCGGGCGCAATCCGCACATCATCGTCGCGCGCAAGGGACACTGGCTGGCGAAGGATTCGGGCCTCAGCCTGACCGATCTCGTGCACGAGACCTTCCTCACCCGCGAGCCGGGCTCGGGCACGCGGACGCTGATGGAGGGGATGTTCCAGAAGTCGGACCTCGAGCCGATCATCGGCATGGAGATGAGCAGCAACGAGACCATCAAGCAGGCCGTGATCGCCGGGCTCGGCATCGCCTTCATCTCGGCCCACACAGTGGCGCATGAGCTCGCCGAAGGCCGCCTCATCGTGCTCGATGTCGCGGGTCTTCCGATCGTCCGGCAATGGTACGTGATCCGTCGCAGCGACAAGGTGCTGCTGCCGCCGGCGCAGGCGATGTTCGACTTTCTCGGCTCGGAGGGCTCGAACTATCTGCCCGAGGTGCCGGATTTCGGCGAGCGCTAGCTCGCCGATGCTCAGCCCACCAGCTTCATCGCGATCGTCGCCGCCAGAATGACGATGATCTGGAGCAGGCGCTCCGTCGTGAAGATGCGGTTGAAGGTGGTCATCGCACGCCCCCGGCCGTCTAGCAGATCTGAGCGCGTTGCTATCACACGCGGATGACCGGGTAACTCCGTAGTCGCCACGGGTATTGCTCCAGCCTGCGCTCGCGATCGCCGGAACCGGCATTGTTTCGAATGATTCAAATCGCGCTTCTCGGAATTGCCGGCTACCCGCCGTGTTCATCCACGCAGTGACTTCGCGTGCACGGACGCGCCTTGCCCCGCGTCCGGCCGCATCCTTGGGGAATTCGGGCGAGTTTTGAAGTGTAAGGGAGGGCGCGATGAGCCACATCGCAGCCAACGGGGAGCTGTTGTCTTCTGCAGACGATATTTCGAGGCGCAAGGTTCCGGGGATCACGCGCAGCTTCCTAGCCGCACTGATGACATCAGGCGCATTCCTCGCCAGCCCACAGGCATTCGCGCAATCTTCGTCAGGACAAGGCGTCACGATTCCATCCGTCACCGTGACCGCGCCCGAGGCGCAGCGCCGCTCCAATCCGTCCTCCGCCGCGCGCCGGACGAGCGGACCGCGGACGCGGCGGACGCAAACGGCACGGCGGCCGGAGACAACACCCGCGCCGCAGCCATTCACGCCATCGCAGGACGCCCGCACCGGCACGGTCGGCTATTTCGCCAACAGCACCTCCGTCGCCACCAAGTCGAACACACCCATCGTCGACATCCCGCAATCGCTTTCCGTCATCACCCAGCAGCAGATCCGCGACCAGAACTACCAGGGCCTCACCGACGTCACGCGCTACGTCCCGAGCGTCGCCGTCCACCAGGGCGAAGGCAACCGTGACGAGCTCGTCATCCGCGGCGTCGACTCCAGCGCGAACTTCTTCGTCAACGGTTTTCGCGACGACGTGCAGTATTTCCGCGACCTGTACAACGCCCAGAGCATCGAGGTGCTGAAGGGCCCGAGCGCCCTCACCTTCGGCCGCGGCGCCGGCGGCGGCGTGCTCAACCGCACCCTCAAGGAAGCCGACGGCACCCGCATCTATCAGGCCACCGCGCAGACGGGATCGTGGGGCGATCGCCGCGTCTCGCTCGATGCGGGCCAGGCCGTCAATGACAACGTCGCGGCGCGGCTGAACGTGTTCTACGAAGGCAGCGACGCGTTCCGCGACTTCAACCATCTCGAACGCTACGGCATCAACCCGACCGTCACGTTGAAGCCCGACGACTTCACCAAGATCAAGCTGTCCTACGAATATTACCACGACGGCCGCACCGCCGACCGCGGCAATCCCTCGCAGAGCCTCCCCGGCGGCGTCACGCGGTTCAATCCGACGACGCCGTTCGCGCCGAACGGGAATCTGCAAGTCTTCTTCGGCAGCCCCAGCCTCAATACCGCGCAGGCAACGGTGCAGACCGGCATGGCGATCATCGAGCACGACTTCCAGAACGGATTGTCGGTGCGCAACGGCACGATGGCGGCGGACTACCAGAAATTCTACCAGAACGTCTATCCGACCGGCGGGCCGCTCGCCGGCGCGGTCAATCCAGCCCAAACCGCGGTCAATCTCGGCGCCTATCAGCACACCACCAACCGCGACAATTTCTTCAACCAGACCGACTTCACCTACAAGGGCTGGACCGGGCCGATCGCGCACACCGTGGGCTTCGGCACCGAGTTCGGCCGCCAGACCGGCGTCGACATCCGCAACACCGGCGTCTTCCCGAACGGCACCAACACGATCGTGCAGAATCCGTTCGCGCCGACCTATTTCGGGCCAGTCAACTTCATCCACCACTTCACCGGCGTAAACGGCGACGGCGTCACGACGCCTGATTCCAACAGCAAATACGCGCTGAACGTCGAGTCCGGCTACTTGCGCGACACGATCGAGTTTTCGCGCGCGCTGCAGCTCATCGTGGGCACGCGGTTCGACCGTTTCGAGATGTCGGCGCTGGACATGAACACCAGCATCAACCGCAACCGCACCGACAATCTGGTGTCGCCGCAGGCGGCCGTGCTCCTCAAGCCGATGGAGACGATGTCGGTCTATACCGCCTACAGCATCTCCTATTTGCCCGCCTCCGGCGACCAGTTCTCCTCGCTCAACGACGGCACGCTGATCCTTCAGCCGCAGAAGTTCGAGAACACCGAGGTCGGCATGAAGTGGAACATCAATCCGAGGCTGCTGTTCTCGACCGCGATCTACAATCTTAACCGCACCAACCAGCCGATCGCCGACGGCAACAATCCCGGCTTCTTCCTGCCCTCCGGCAGCACGCTGACGCGCGGCTTCGAGGCGAGCCTCGTCGGCTACGTCACGGAGCAATGGCAGTCCTCGCTCGGCTATGCCTATACGGACGCGAAGATCACCAGCGCGACGTCGGCGACGGTCGTGCCCGGCAACCGGGTGCAGCTCGTGCCGTACAATCAGTTTGCCTGGTGGAACAAGTATCAGTTCACGCCGATGTGGGCGGCCGCGCTCGGCATCATCTATTTCGGCGATTCGTTCGCGTCGTCGGACGACACAGTGAGATTGCCGAGCTTCGTTCGCTTCGATGCCGGCGTCTACGCCACAATCGATGCCAATTGGCGCGCGCAGCTCACGGTCGAGAATATCTTCAACCGGGGATATTGGGCGTCCGCCGACGGCAACAACAACATCTCGCCGGGCCAGGGCCGCACGGTGCGGGTCCAGGCGAGCTACCGGTTTTGAGCCGCCGCCAACCTCTGTCCCGCGATGGTTAACGATCAGGCCGCGAGCGGCGTCGCATAGTCCATGCGTGCCGCGAAATAGGCTTCCAGCTCCGACAGCGCGCGGTCTTCCCACTCCCGCGCCTGCTCCAGCAGCGACCAGCTCTGGCCCGGGCGGAATGCAGCGGTCTGGCGATAGAGCGATGCGATGCCGCGATAGCGGCGCACGTTCTCCAGGATGGCGTGTCCGTTGATCTGGCCGTTCATGTCCGAAAACTCCCTCGTCATTCCCGGGGGAGAAATTGCGGCCAAATCTTTTTTGAAAAGTTAGCGGAGCGGAGCAGCTGTGCGGATGGTTGCCGGACTGTTGCACGCACGCAACGTCGCCGGCCGCGCGTCGCGCATTTATTGCGAATTCGTTGCCGCGCTTTCGCCGCGGGATTTCAAACCGCCGCGGCTGACCAGCGTCATCGTCTCGCGGCAGAGATCGGCGAGGCCGATCAGCAGCACGGCGAGCAGGCAGAACAGGTTGACGGAATCCGCATTGGCGCTGGACAGCGGCGTGAACTGGAAGAAGGGCGGGATGAACGCCCACCACACCAGCGGAACGGTGAGCAGCGCGGCGAATGCCGCCGCCGGCGCACCCGCGACAAGGCCCAGCACGAACAGGCTGGGAAGGAATACCGCGAAATAGAGCTTTGCGCCGAGCGCGACGCAGACGCCCTGAAGCGCAGCCGACACTGCGACGACGATAAATCCGAGCAGAAACGCCTGCCACGACCACGGCCGTAGTCGCAATACGCCTAACAAACCCGCACGCCTCATTGGCCTCCCCCTGCCGCCTGTTAACCAGGTCCGCTTGCGACCAAAGTACTACAGCGGCACGGAATCCGCGAGGCGGAAATTGCGTCACTTCGGGACTGGTAAACGGCCGCAACGCACAATCCCGCCGCGGCCGGCGGCTACTCGGTCGCCGCATAGAGCAGGCCCGCAACGGGCAGCGCAAGGCCAATGGCCGACGCCAGCACCCAGCCGCCTTGCGCGAACGCCCAGGCGCCGACCGCAGAGCCTGCGGCGCCCGCCGCGAAGAACGTCGCCATATAGAGCCCGTTGAGGCGGCTGCGATGCTCGTGCCCGAGCGCGAAGATGGCCCGGAAGCCGAGCACGACGTTGCCCTGCACGCCGATATCGATGGCAATCGCCGCCACGACCAGGCAGGCTAGGTTCAGCATCGAGCCGGGCGCGCCGAGATAGGTCACGAGGAAGCCGGCGGCCGCGAGCAGCATCGCAACCCGCGTCGCGATCCGGCTATGGCCGCGATCGGCGAGCCGGCCCGCGATGGGAGCAGCGAACACACCGGCGACGCCGGCGAGCGCGAACAACGCGATTCCGGTCTGGGTGAAGCCGAACGCGCCGGCGAGCTGGAGCGGCGCCACCGTCCAGAACAGGGTGAAGCAGCCGAACAGGCTGGCCTGATAGAGCGCGCGGCGCCGGAGCAGCGGCGTGTGCAGGGCGAGGTGCGGCATCGACAGCAGCAGCGTGCCGTAATGCATGCGCGCAACGGGCTTGCGCCTGGGCAACACCATCCAGAGCGCGGCGGCGAGCATGATCATCAGGGCGGCAGAGGCGAAGAACACCGCATGCCAGGACGACGCCGCGGTGACGAAGCTCGACACCGGCCGCGCCAACATGATGCCGAGCATCAGGCCGGTCGAGACGTTGCCGACGACGCGGCCGCGAATGGCCTCCGGCGCCATATGCGCGGCATAGGGAATGATGATCTGCACCGCGACCGAACCGAGCCCGATGAAGAGTGCGGCGATCAGGAACGGCAGCGCATGGGTGGCGAAGGCGGCGGCGAGCAGCGAGGCGGCGCCGAGCGTGATGACGGAGCAGATCAGGGTGCGGTTCTCGACGAGATCGCCGAGCGGCACGATGAAGAGCAGCCCGATGCCGTAGCCGACCTGGGTCATCGTGACGATCAACCCCGCCGCTTCATGCGACAGGCCAAGCGCGGCGCTGATCGGGGCGATCAGCGGCTGGGCATAATAGAGGTTGGCGGCGACCATGCCACAGGCCGCGGCCAGCACGAAAGTCAGTCGCTGCGACACCGCATCCGGCTCGGGTGCGGTTTCGATCGTGGCATTCATCGTCATGACGTGGTCTCCGAAAGATCGGGAACGATCATTCCCTAATAGGACAAAAATTCAGGCAAGCAGTTTCATCGCGACGCCGACCAGGCGATCGCCGTCGAGCGGCAGGCGCGCCTTGCCGACGACCCGCATGCCTTGCGTGATGCAGATCATCAGCCGCGCGGTATCCTCAGGCACGACATGATCGGGAATCGAGCCGTCAGCCTGGCCCTCGCGGATGAGGCTGGCGATGAAGCTTTCGTTGGTCTCGAGCTGGGCGTTGACGCGGGCGCGGACTTCCGGATCGAGCGCGGCGAGCTCGACGGCGCCGCCGACCACGATGCAGCCGCGGCGCCCCTCGATCCCCTGGGAGTGCTCGACATAGGACAGCAGCATATGGCGCAGCCGCTCGCGGCCGTTGGCGCCCCGCGCGGCCGCGCTGCGGGTCTGCTCCCTGCGCACCGTGGCGTAGCGCTCGAACGCGGCCAGGAACACGGCCTGCTTGTCGCGAAACGCCTTGTAGACGCTGCCGGTGGCAAGCCGCATCGCGGCGGTCAGATCTCCGATCGAGGTCGCATGATAGCCGCGCTCGCAAAACACCCGCACCGCGCGGTCGAGCGCGGTATCCATGTCGAACTCCCGGGGACGACCGGGCGGACGGGCGACGGCTTGCGATTGGCAGGCGGCTTTTTGCATTGCGGGATAATAGGGAATGATCGTTTCCGAATAAAGACACGGAGTTGTGATTGAGGGCCTCTCGGGCTCGTCATTGCGAGCGAAGCGAAGCAATCCAGAATCCCTCCGCGGGAAGACTCTGGATTGCTTCGTCGCTTCGCTCCTCGCAATGACGGGGTATGAGGCGTCAGCACGGGTCTCCGACACGCACTCGCAGGATGGGTAGAACGAAGCGAAACCCATCGCGCATCCTCCTCGCGGAAAGATGATGGGTTTCGCTTCGCTCTACCCATCCTACCATCTTGCAGACACGCCTTCGCAATCTCGCGACGCTTTCCGCCCGAGCTTTGCTTGATCTCTTCGCCCTCGTAAGCCAAGAGGGCGCAGGGAAGGCCGGGTGCCGGCTGGCACCCGCGGTCCGCTGCGCGAAAGTGGTGCGCTAGGAGACCGCACAGCAGCAACAGGTGAAGCCCAACACACGGCCTTCCCTGCGCAGTGGTTGGACGGCTTATGGCGTGCTCTCCCGGGAGCCGAATTCCCTTTGGCCTCCCTCACCTTCGCGAAAGTCGCCGGCACCGCGCCGGTTGACGCTGATGCCGCATCCACGAAAGCTTGACCGTAGCAACGACGGCCAGGACCACACGGTTTTGCCGTACGCACGGCTCGCTCCTCGCCGCAGTTTTCCCGACCCTGTCGACGGAGCCGGAAACTTACTGGCGAAACGAACCCTGACAGCGCCGCTCGTCGGCACGGAGTTTTGGGCTCACGGAGAGCAATCCGCCCTGCCCAATCCTCTCGCGCGGCGTCCACCGCAAGCCCGGCTCGCGAAAATGACGACCACACGATCGCCCCTCAAGGATGAGCCGGGATGGGTGGACACATACGCCATTTCCGAATTTCGGTAAAGTGGAATATTTTCGCGCGGGCGGATTGACAGCGTCGCGGGATGTTTTGCCTGTCGGGCAAGGTCCCGTAGCCCGGATGAGCGAAGCAACATCCGGGGCCTTGCCACAAGCGACAGCGGCCTCGGGTATCGCTGCGCTCACCCGGGCTACGAGAGCCTCACGCTTTCTTCACAGCTGACCCATCCGCCATCGTCGTCACGCCCTTTCGCTCGACGATCATCCCGTAGGCCCTCGGCTGGCGGTGAATGTCGAAATTGAACGTTGTGCGCTTGTAGGAATGGCAGAGATCGAGATCGCAGCGCGCCAGCGCAAGCTCGTCGCCCTTGGTCGTGCATCGCGCGATGATCTCGCCCGATGGCGCGATGATGCAGCTGCCGCCGATGTGGTCGACGCCCTCCTCGACGCCGGCCTTGGCGACGCCGACCACGAAGGTGCCGTTCTGATAGGCGCCGGACTGCATGACGAGATGATTGTGGAACAGCGAGAGATCGTCATGCTCCGGCGCGGGCGGATTGTGCACCGGCGTATTGTAACCGATCATCACCATCTCGACGCCCTGCAAACCCATCACCCGATAGGTCTCGCTCCAGCGGCGGTCATTGCAGATCGCCATGCCCATCACGCCGCCGAAAGCCTCGGTCACGCCGAATCCGCGGCCGGGCTCGAAATAGCGCTTCTCCAGGTGCTGGAATTTGCGCCACGGCTCATGCTCGGCGTGGCCGGGCAGATGGACCTTGCGATACTTGCCGACGATCGCGCCGCTCTTGTCGACCAGGATCGAGGTGTTGTAGCGCCTGACAATGCTGTCCTCGACCGTCAGCTCGGCATAGCCGAGATAGAAGCCGATGCCGAGCTTGCGTGCGAGGTCGAACAGCGCCTGCGTCTCCACCCCCGGCATCTCGCGCTCGAAGAAAGTGTCGATCTCGGCCTGATCCTCGAAATACCAGCGCGGAAAGAACGTGGTCAGCGCGAGCTCGGGATAGACGATCAGATCGCAGCCATTGGCGTGGGCCTGGCGCATCAAGGCCATCAGACGTGCCACGACCTCGCCCCTCGTCTCGGCTCGCGCAATCGGGCCAAGCTGGCCGGCTGCAACATTCACAAATCTCGCCACTGCTCTGTCCTTCGTTTGCTGGTCGCCGGAGCACAATCAAATTCCATGCCTTTTCGACCCGATCTGCGGTGATCCTCGAACATCCCACCTCAGTAGGGAACTTTCGTTGCCGATCTGCAACGGTTCCCCACTGTCTGAAGCCGGACAAAAGAAACTCCCATTCCGGCCACGAACCGCTCTCACAACGCCGTGAGACGACAGGGGAAATACGATGCGTGCACAACGCGTTTGGAAAGTGAACGGGGCCGCCAGCATCGGGCAGCTCCAATCGAGACTGGACGATCTGAACAAGCGTCTCAGCCAACTCGAAGGCCAGAGTCCGGAGAGCTGGAAGCTCGACGAGTTGAGATCGAGCGCGCTCAGGCTGTCGCGCGAGATCGACGACATCCGCTGCGCCGAGGCGACGGCGGCGTTGAGCGAGCTGCTGCGGAGATAGGCGCGGCCGGATGATTCGGCGGTGCGTAGGATGGGTAGAGCGAAGCGAAACCCATCGAACCCTCGCACGGGGGACAAAGGTGATGGGTTTCGCTTCGCTCTACCCATCCTGCAAGTTCGACATTCGGCCGCGCCCCAAGGAACCAACGCCGCGCAGCGCCATTTCCATGCTGAGCATGGAGCAAAATCATGACCAGGCACCTGACGCGAGCCCATCTCGTACGCGGCGTGGCCGGCGCGGTTTCCACGCTGGTCCTGTGCGCGACGGCGGCTTTCACCATCGCACGCCACTTCGCGTTGTAAAGAATTTGGCGTTGTGAAGAATTTGGCGCTGTGAGGGATTTCGCATGACGTCCGATCCCGAGGAGTCGGTGAGGCTGCAAGGCTTTGGCGAGATGACGTTGCGCACCGCGATCGCAACGCTGATGGCGCTCGCGCCAAGCGAGCGATCCGATGCCGCCATCTTCCGCGTCCGCGACGGCTCGCGCCTGGCATCGAGCGAGATCACCGATCTCGCCTCGGACTGGGGCATGACGCCGATGGCGGAAATCAGGTCGCCAAGACTCGTACCCGATCAGCACTGGCCGGACATCGTCCGCGGCATGGTGCGCGAGGCCCCGCTGCCGTCGCTGATGGTGGCGTTCCTGGTGGGTGTGCTGGTGGCGCGGCGGTAGCCGCGCCAAAGCTGCTTGCGACAGGACTATTTCTGTTCGCTGGCCCGCATCTGCTCAGCGAAAGGACGCAGGGCCTCGGACATATCGTCGAGACGTTTCTGCCACTCCGCACCAGGCATGAAAGCGATCACGGGCTCATCCCCGGGCGAGCCCGTCAGGTACTCTGGATTACGCAGGCCCTCGGCTATCCCGGCTTCCAGCTTTTTGACGATATCGTCCGGAACGCCCTTCGGCACCGCGAAGCCGCGCTCGGCCGTCGTCACGACCGGAAAGCCGACCTCTTCTGCCGTCGGAACTTCGGGCAGCGATGAAAAGCGCTTCTTCGACAGGATCGCAATGACGCGAAGCGGCCCCTTGTTGGTGCCATGCAATTCAGGGATCTCGCTGAGACTGACCATCCCGACTTCCAGATGCCCGCCCAACAGATCGGTCCGCTGTGCCGCCGTTCCTCTGTAGGAAATCTCGTTGGGTTCGACCTTCGCGACTGCTGCGAGCATGCGAATGGCCAAATGACCGTTCGTGCCGGCGCCATTGTGGCCGAAGGTCACCGAGCCCGGCTTGCTGCGCAGTGCGGCAACCACATCCGGCAGATTGTTGAATCTGCTGTCCGCGGGCACCACGATCACATTCGGATCCTCGACGACCCGCGCGACCAGCCGGATTTCGTCCGTGGTGTATTGGGTTTTGCGGGTCATCGGCAGGAAATTGTAGCCCGGCACGTTGACGACGCCCATCGCGTAGGCGTCGGGCTGCGCGCGCGCGATCGACGCAAAAGCAATCTCGCCGCCGGCGCCGGGCTTGTTCAGGACGACGAATTTCGCCTTGCCGCCCAGCGCGCGCTCGACAAAGGGAAGAAGTTTGCGCGCCATGACATCGGTGCCGCCGCCAGGCGCGAAGCCGACGACGACCTCGATCGGCTTGTCTTCCGGCCAGGCGGCCCATGCCGGGCCGCAAGCGGCAAGGCCAAACGCTGCAACGAGCGCGACGATTGTCCTGTTCATGATTTCCAACCCTGTTTTTGTTCTTGGCCGATCGCGTCCTCGAACGTGCGATCGACTATGCGCCCATCTAGCCGCCGGCACGACCGGATGGCAACCGGTTATGCTGCGCGACGGCTTCACCGGTCACGCAAGCGCGTAGATGCAGCGTCGTCGAAATCCCGACAGCTTGCGCGACAGATTTGCGCGCGAGACATGCTCGATGTTGAAGGCGACGATTTGCCGATCTGGAAGGTGGCGCTGCACTGTGCGCCTGGTTCGAGGCTAATCGTCCGTTGGATTTCCAACAATGGTGCAGTGAGCACTAACCGTGAAAGAACCGCCAACGGTTGATGGCGTCTCGACGACGATCGAAGGAAATCGGCTGCTTCCGATTTCGAAAAGATCTCAACGAGACGCGGCGAGTCATCGCCAGTCGTTGATAACAATCTCAAACTGCGCCTCCGGGCGAACCTGGGTTCGTCCGGAGGCGCTTAGGCGATTATTGGAGTCCGACAGAGCCGGTGAACGCGCCGTCGTTTCCAAAATTCCCGTTCAGGTTATTGTTCCCGTAGGACAGGACGAAAGAACTGGGACCTGCCGAGATTCCCCTGGAATTGCCGAAAATCCGACAATCATCGACCAGAAACCCACCCGTGCCGGAAGTAGCAAGGCCGATACCGTTACCTTGCACGAGCACCTGGTGAAGAAGGAAAACCGCGTTTCCGGAGCCACCTGCAAGTGCTGTAAGTCCACCGTTGGTGTTAACCGAAACAAGCGAGTTGCGCAGGCTGGCGCGAACGGTGCCTCCCGCTGAGCCGTCGGCGACAATGCCAGCGTTGTTGCCGCTGGTGCTGCTGCCGGTCACGAACAGGTTGAAGTTAACGCCAGCAGGAGGCGTCACGTAGATGGCAGCGACGCCGACGCCAGTGAAGTTTCGGATGGAGGTGTCCGATACGAACAGATTCCGGCCGTTGGTTACATTGATGCCAGACGCCGTCCCTGCGTTGCCATCGATGATGACCCCTGAGAGGCTGAGACTGACGTTGGCAGTGGCCAAGGTGAAGGCCGAGCTGCCACCCGGTGGAACGATGATCGGACGGTTTGGCGCGGTAATCACAACGGTTTTGGTGATCGTAAGGGCCTCGTTGTAAGTCGCGGAGTCCAAGATGACAACCTCTCCGCCGGCATTGGCGGAGAAGAGTCCCGCTGCGATCGTGGTGCAGGGTGCAGTGATGGTACAGGCGGCAGACGGGCTAGCCGCCGTCGCCGCGACGTAAGCCGTCTGAGCCGCGTTGGCCTGGACCGCAAACAGTCCGCCGGCCGCTACGAACGCTAGAAAAAGCGGGATCCTCTTCATCATTTTTGAAATACCCCTAAAGTGGCATAATTGCCGCGAAAAAATTAGGCAAAGTGGTTGTGCCTGACAACAGCAATTATGCTCTTCACAGATGTCCTCGCTCTAAACGGGATGAACGCCGCGGACTGATGGCGGGGCGCATCACCCAAATGGGGTATGAGCGTAGCGAGGCGAGGAGATCCACCGGGCTTCTGTTCGTCGAGTAAGCGCGGCCACCACGGTCTGGGCTTCGGCGGCTTCGCAGGCCAGAGCTGCCGACCCGTCATCTACGAACGCCCTTCATTCACGTACGCCGTTAGCTGTCTCCGCGAGCGGCGCCGCGTTCGCAGTCAGCCGGTGGGCTGACCACGCTCGTGCAAGAGCAGAGTCCAGCCTCTGGATCAGACCCACGATTCCCCTTGCTCGGCTCAGGAAGCCAAACTGAAAAGACGAAGAAGGGTGCCGAGGACGTCAAGACCAAACACCGCACCAAAGCCGATCGCGGCCATTATGAGAGTTGTGGCTGACCACAAAGCCGCGGCGAACCTTGATGAAGCGGAGCCAGGGTTGCGTCCAGGGGCAGCAATGTCGGCATTCTTGCCCAAGAGAGCCGAACGGCCCGCTTGCCATGCCTGGTAGAGTAAAAAGCAACAAATCGCAAAACCAATAACCCGTCCGCCTAAGCGGATCAGTATCTCAAAAAAATCGCTCATCCTGCTTGATCGATGACTGACAAATGCTTGTCTTGTGCGCTCGCTCTGAAGCTGACCTTAGCCGCCCCAAACTCGTGCGTTGCCGCCAATAGCGGACGGCGTTGGCATCTCGGCGGCATGCTTATCCCGCTGACATAAAGCATCGATCGTCGCATCACCCAAATGGGGTATGAGAGGATCGTCCATCGGTCGACTTCATGGCCGCGACGGTCCGAACAGGCTGCGCAACAACTGGAAGCTGTCACCAACTCGGCGAATACAATGCAAACTCAACATCGGGCCGATTTCGGACAACAAAGCCTCCAACGGTTGGGGGCTTGAACGCAAGAGGGGCTCTGGAAATCGAAATACTGGCCAACCGACCTAAAATAATGAAGCGCTGAAAATCTCCCGCGAATATCCGCTGCCCGGACGGGCACCGTGTGCCGGGACCCGACTGGACACAACTTATCGGGCACTCAAATGCCCAAAACACGCAATTCGCGAGAGGTATGCAGAGACGCAAGGCGCAATTCATTGCGCCACGTCGCCCCGGAAACTATAAGTCATTGAAATGATGGTCGGAGTGGCAGGATTCGAACCTGCGACCCCTGCGTCCCGAACGCAGTGCTCTACCGGGCTGAGCCACACTCCGACAAGAGGCCGGCTTATAGCGTCGGGTTTGGCGCACCGCAAGCGGCCGAGATAAGGAATTTTGTCCCTGTGAAAACGGGTCTTGAAACGCTGATTTTACCGGCCGGTGCGACTGCCGCCGAGGCCGCCGCCCGGATTTTGGCCGCCGGCGGGCTGGTCGCGTTCCCGACTGAGACTGTCTACGGGCTCGGGGCAGACGCCGCCAATGCCACGGCGGTGGCCCATATCTACAGCGCCAAGGGGCGGCCGGCCTTCAATCCGCTGATCGCCCACGTGCCCGACCTCGCGGCCGCACGCCGGATCGGACGGTTCGATGCGCGCGCTTTGAAGCTTGCCGAGGCGTTCTGGCCGGGGCCGCTGACGCTGGTGGTGCCGAAGACGGACGACTGCCCGGTGTCGGATCTCGCCACCGCGGGCCTCGACACGGTCGCGATCCGCATTCCCGCCCACCCCGTGGCGGAAGCGATCCTGCGCGCCTTTGGCGGGGCCGTGGTGGCGCCGTCCGCCAACATTTCCGGCCATGTCTCCCCGACGCTGGCGGCCCATGTCGAGAGTGACCTTGCGGGACGGATCGACCTGATCGTGGACGGCGGGCCGGTTGCGGTCGGCGTCGAATCGACCATCGTGGGCTGTTTCGAGGCGCCGATGCTGCTCCGTCCCGGCGGGCTGTCGCGCGAGCGGATCGAGGCGGTGCTCGGTGCGCCACTGGCGCGGCCGCCTGTGGAGGCCGAGAGCGACGACAGCCAGCCGCTGGCACCGGGCATGCTGGCCTCGCATTACGCACCGCGCGCCCATGTGCGGCTCAAGGCGCAGGAGGTTGCGCCTGATGAAGCGCTGCTGGCGTTCGGGTCTGCCCGTCTGCCCGGAATTGATGCTGCTGCCGCCGTCATGAATTTGTCGCCCGCGGCTGATCTCGATGAAGCGGCGGCCAATCTGTTCGGCTATCTTCGCAGCCTCGATGCTAGGGGACCGAAGGCGATCGCGGTGATGGCGATCCCAGAGGAAGGCTTGGGCGAAGCGATCAATGACCGGCTGCGGCGCGCGGCTGTTGCGAGATAAGAGTGGAAGAAAAGACAATGAACATCAATCAATCCGCCACCCCTCCGCTTGCGCCCGAGCTGGTCGACCAATTCCGCAAGATCGTCGGCGACAAGCACGCCATCACCGATGCGGCCGACATCGAGGCTTACGTCACCGAGGAGCGCAATCTGTTCCACGGCCGCTCGCCGCTGGTGCTGAGGCCCGGCTCGACGGCGGAAGTCGCCGCGATCTGCAAGCTCGCCTCCGAGCACAGAATCGCGCTGGTGCCGCAGGGCGGCAATACCGGGCTCGTCGGCGGGCAGACGCCGCATAATGGCGAGGTCGTGGTGTCGCTGCGGCGGCTGGACAAGATCCGCGAGGTGGACACCGCCTCCAACACCATGACCTGCGAGGCCGGCGTGGTGCTGCAGATCGCGCAGCAGAAGGCGTCCGACGTGGACCGGCTGTTTCCGCTCTCGCTCGGTGCGGAAGGAAGCTGCACCATCGGCGGCAATCTCTCGACCAATGCCGGCGGCACCGCGGCGCTCGCCTTTGGCGTCGCGCGCGAGATGGCGCTGGGGCTCGAGGTCGTGCTCGCCGACGGGCGCGTGCTCAACGTGCTGTCGAAGCTGAAGAAAGACAACACCGGCTACAATCTGCACAACCTCTTCATCGGCGCGGAAGGCACGCTCGGCATCATCACCGCGGCGACGCTCAAATTGTTTCCGAAGCCGCGGGCGATCGAGACCGCCTATGTCGGGCTGAAGTCGCCGGCGGCGGCGCTCAAGCTGCTGACGATCGCGCAGAGCGAGGCCGCAGGCGCGCTGACGAGCTTTGAGCTGCTGTCGGAGATGGCGGTCGATTTCTCGGTCCGCCACGGCATCGACGTGCGGGATCCGCTTGCCGAAAAGCATCCCTGGTACGTGCTGATGGAATTGTCCTCGCCCGGCGACGACGCCCGCACGCCGCTGGAGACGATCCTGGCCCACGCCATGGAGGAGGAAATCGTCGACGACGCCGTGATCGCGGCCAACCTCACCCAGCGCAACGGCTTCTGGAAGCTGCGCGAGGAGATGTCGTCGGCACAGAAGCCGGAGGGCGGCTCGATCAAGCACGACATCTCGGTGCCGATCGCCGCGGTGCCTGAATTCATCGCGGAAGCGAACGCCGCCGTGGTGAAGCTGATCCCCGGCGCGCGGCCGGTGCCGTTCGGCCATCTCGGCGACGGCAATCTGCATTACAATGTCAGCCAGCCGATCGGCGCCAACACCGCGGATTACCTGGCGCGCTGGCACGAGATGAACGCCGTCGTGTTCGAGATCGTGCTGCGCATGGGCGGCTCGATCTCGGCCGAGCACGGCATCGGCGTGCTCAAGCGCGACGAATTGCCAGAGGTCAAGGACAAGACCGCGATCGAGCTGATGCGCGCGATCAAGGCGATGCTCGATCCGCACGGCATCATGAATCCGGGGAAGGTGCTGTGAGTGCTCTTGCAATTGACGCGATTAGCGATGCCGACATCGAGAACGTCGTGGCGCTGTGGCAGCGCTGCGGCCTGACGCGGCCCTGGAACGACCCGCATGCCGACATCGCGCTGGCGCGGCGGCGTGAGAATTCCACCGTGCTGATCGGCCGCGACAATGGCGCGATCGTCGCCACCGTCATGGTCGGCCATGACGGTCATCGCGGCTGGGTCTATTACGTCGCCGTCGACCCCGATGGACGCAAGCGCGGCTATGGCCGCGCCATCATGGCGGCCGCCGAGGATTGGCTGCGCCAAGCCGGCATCGCCAAGCTGCAGTTGCTGGTGCGCCGCGAGAATGGACAGGCGAATGCGTTCTACCGGTCGCTCGGCTTCGAGGAATCGACGTCGGTGATGTTCCAGAAGTGGCTCGACGGCCGCGAACAGACGCCTTAAGTCAGAGCGCTGCATCCACGAGCGCAACTGCGCTCCCTCGCCCCGTTCTTACGGGGAGAGGGTTGGGGTGAGGGGCCTCTCTCCGCGGGTGAGATCGGTGTGAGACCTGTACCCCCTCACCCGGATCGCGCCGGACGATGCTACGCATCGCCGGGGACGATCCGACCTCTCCCCGCAAGCGGGGCGAGGTGAAGAAACAGAGAGGCTTCATGACCATCTCCGACCGCGTCCGCATCAAGGACGTCCGCGTGCTCTCGGACGGCTGGACCACGCTGAAGACCACGACGTTCGAGTATCGGCGCGCCAATGGCGAGTGGCAGACGCAGCATCGCGAGACCTATGAGCGCGACAACGCCGCCGCCGTGCTGCCGTACAATCGCGCTGGACGCACGGTGATCCTGGTGCGGCAGTTCCGCCTGCCAGCGTTCATCCGCGGCTACGACGATCTGCTGATCGAGGCGGCCGCCGGTGTGCTGGACGACGCCTCGCCCGAGGTGCGCATCCGCGCCGAGGCCGAGGAAGAGACCGGCTATCGCCTGCACCACGTCGAAAAACTGTTCGAGGCGTTCATGAGCCCGGGCTCGGTGACCGAAAAGCTGCACTTCTTCGTCGCCGAGTACGAGCCTTCGATGCGGGTCAGCGACGGCGGCGGCCTCGCGCACGAGAGCGAGGACATCGAGGTGCTGGAGCTCGGCATCGACGATGCGCTGGCGATGATCGCCGACGGCCGCATCATCGACGCCAAGGCGATCATGCTGCTGCAATACGCGGCGCTGCATATTTTCAGGTAGGGCTTTCTTCACCTCGCCCCGCATGCGGGGAGAGGCATAGGCCGCCTCGGGCGGCCGTCCTAAGAACGCCGAAGCTAAGCTTCGGCTATGTTGCATCGAAGATGCAATCCGGGTGAGGGGGACTCTCCGCGAGTCTCACTGTCACCTCCCTCGCGGAGACTCCCCTCACCCCACCCCTCTCCCCGCAAGCGGGGCGAGGGAGTGCACCTGCCGCGCGGCGAGCCATTGCCCAATGCAATTCAGGCCTGCATCACCCCGCCCCCTGTTGAGCAACCCGAAAACTATCTCTAGTCTGGCTCTAACCAAGAACCAGGAGACGCGCCCATGTCCGCTTCGCGCGATGATGAATTCGGCTTTGCGCCCGACTATGATTCCCCAGTTCCCTATATGCAGCGCACGCGGGACTACTACAGCGCGATCGGCTACACCACGCCGTATCGCTGGGCGCATTACACCGAGGCGCCGTTCCAGAAGCTGAAGAAGCCGCTGGCGCAGTCGCGCGTCACCATCATCACCACGGCCGCGCCGTACGATCCGACCAAGGGCGACCAGGGGCCGGGCGCGGCGTATAATGGCAGCGCGAAGTTTTACCAGGTCTATGACGGCGACACCTCGCAAGCGCATGACCTTCGCATCTCCCATATCGGCTACGACCGCAAGCACACCACGGCCACCGACAACGGCACCTGGTTTCCGCTGCCGCAGCTCCTGAAGGCGTCCGCCTCGGGGCGTATCGGCGAGGTCGCGCCGCGCTTCTTCGGTGCGCCGACCAATCGCAGCCATCGCGTCACGCTCGACACCGACGCGCCGGAGATTCTGGCGCGCTGCATTGCAGACAAGGTCGACGTCGCCGTGCTGGTGCCGAACTGCCCGGTCTGTCACCAGACCACGGCGCTGGTGGCGCGGCATCTGGAAGCCCACGGCATTCCGACCGTGGTCATGGGCTGCGCCAAGGACATCATCGAGCACGCCGCCGTGCCGCGCTTCTTGTTCTCTGACTTCCCGCTCGGCAATTCCGCCGGCAAGCCGCATGACACAGCCTCGCAGGCGCAGACGCTCGAGCTGGCGCTGAAAGTGCTGGAAAGCGCGAGCGGCCCGCAGACCACGATGCAGTCGCCGCTGCGCTGGAGCGAGGACGCTTCCTGGAAGCTCGACTACAACAACGTCGCGCAGCTTTCGCCGGAAGAGCTGGCGCGCCGCCGCGCCGAATTCGACAAGCAGAAGGAGATCGCGCGCGGCAACCGTGCCGCCTGACGTCCTCCAATAACAACAAACAAGGGAGAGCGACGTGACGCGACCGTTCGAGGGCGTGAAGATCCTGGACTTCACGCAAGTGCTGGCCGGCCCCTATGCGAGCTACCAGCTCGCGTTGCTCGGGGCCGACGTCATCAAGGTCGAGCGGCGCGAGGGCGAGGACATGCGCCGCACGCCGCTCTCTCGTGAATGGGCCGAGCGCGGGCTGGCGCCGGCGTTCCAGGCCATCAACGGCAACAAGCGCAGCCTGACGCTCGACCTGCAAAAGCCCGACGCGATCGCGATCGTGAAGAAGCTTGCGGCGACCGTCGACGTCGTCATGGAAAACTTCCGTCCGGGCGTGATGGACAAGCTCGGCATCGGCTACGAAGCACTGTCGGCGATCAATCCAAAACTGATCTATTGCGCGGTGTCCGGCTTCGGCCAGACCGGGCCGGATCGTTTGCGGCCCGGTTATGACGGCAAGATGCAGGCGCTGTCAGGCATCATGGCGATCACCGGCCATCCCGAAACAGGACCGACGCGCGCGGGCTTTGCCGTGTGCGACGTGCTCTCGGGCGCGACCGCCGCGTTCGGCGTGTCGAGCGCGCTCTACCAGCGCGACCGCACCGGCAAGGGCCAGTTCATCGACGTCTCCATGCTTGAGGCGACGATGGCGTTTCTCTCGGGCCAGATCGCGGACTGGTCGGTCGCCGGTCATCGCCAGCAGCTGTCAGGCAACCAGGCGGTGAGCCGCCGGACCACGGCGAATTTGTTCAGATGCGGCGACGGCCACATCCTGCTCGCCGTCAACAACGAGAAGCAGTACCGCGCGCTGATGGCCGCGCTCGGGCGCGAGGACACGCTGTCGGATCCGCGCTTCGCCGACTGGTTTTCGCGCAACGAGAACGAGCCGGCGCTGCGCGCCATCATCGAGGAAGCGCTCGCCGCCAAGCCCGCGCGCGAGTGGGAGACGATTTTGGAAGATGCGGGCGCGCCCTGCGCCAGCATCTGGAAGGTCGAGGAGGTCATCGACCACCCGCAGATCAAGGCCCGAGGCGCCATTCAAGAACTGGATACGCCCTACGGCCGCCTGCGCTTCGCCGGCAGCGGATTCAAGCTCGCTCATGGTGGTGGCAAATTGGATCGGATGGCGCCGGAGCTCGGCGCGGATACGGATGCGGTGCTGGGCGAGCTGGGATTCGATGCGGCGGAGATTGCGGCGCTGAGGGCAAAGGAGATTGTGTGAGGGTAGCGCCTCGCGCTCCGCTGCCGTCCCGGACAAGCGAAGCGCAGATCCGGGACCCATAACCACAGGATCAGGTTTGGCGAAGACTCGTGGTTACCAGCTCGCGCCAAATTTCTCCCTGTGGTTATGGGTCCCGGGCTCGCGCTACGCGCGCCCCGGGACGACAGCGGAGTGGGTGGCGGCAGCGCGCCTAGAACAACGAGCCCTGCCCGTCATCCACCGAACCGGCGGCAACCTTCCGCACCGCCTTCCTGGGCCTCACCGCCTCGGCTTCCGCCTCCATCTCCTCCGCGCTGATCGGCAACAGCAATTGCTCGTCGTCGTTGACGACGCGGTTGACGCGGGTGGAGACCGGGTGCCAGGCGAATTCGCCGATGCGCGGGCCCCTCATCAGCGGCAACACGCCATCGACCTCGTCGCCGCGGATGTCGAGCCAGCGCTCGAAATCGCGCGGGCCGATGGTGACGGGGACGCGGTCATGCAGCGCGGCCAGATCCTCGCCCGCCGCCGCCGTGACGATCGCGACCGTGTCGAGCTCCTCGCCGTTCGGGCCGAGCCAGGTCTCGAACACCGCGGCGAAGCCGAGCGGCTCGCCGTCGGCGCGGCGGATGAAGAAGGGCTGCTTGCGGCCGTCGATCGACTTCCATTCGTAATAGCCGTCGGCCGGGATCAGACCGCGGCGCCGGCGAATCGCGCGTTTGAAGGCGGGTTTCTCCAGCACCGTCTCCGAACGCGCGTTGATCAAGAGCGTAAATCCCTTGGGGTCCTTCACCCAGCTCGGCAGCAATCCCCAGCGCATCAGGCGGAAATGGCGGGCGCCGTTCTCGACCAAAACGACCGGAATCGGTTGTGTCGGAGCGACATTGTACCGTGGCGGGAAATTCGGCTGCTCGATGTAGCCGAATAGTTGCCGTAAAGCCGCGGGGGCTGAAGTTATGACGAAGCGTCCACACATCCTTGGGCCAATATAGGGTCCGTTGATGTCCTTTTAACCCCGAACCTTAACACTGCGGCAGATGAGCTCAACGGCCTCCAAACCCGCGCGGACGCATGTACAGACGGGCCCCGAGGCCGCCGCCTGGGCCGAGCGGCTGCGCGTGGCCAACATCAATCCGCGGACCGGGCTTGCCACCGACTATCTCAACCATTTCAATGAAGCCGTGATGCTGCTGGAAATGGTGCCGGATATGCCGGAATGCGCGGAAGACTTCTTGACCTGGTCGCCGCTCTCCTATGCCGAGCATTTCACGGCATCGAATTTCAAGGCGCGGGATCTGGCCATTGAGGCCTATGAGAAGGCCGATCCGAACGTCCGCGCCCAGTTCGACCACATCACCGACACCATGACCTCGATTCTAACAGCGGTCGGCTCGGCCATGCGCGAGGTCGAGAAGGATTCGACCCGGGTTCGCCTCGCCGAGCAGGCCGCCCTCTGGGTCAAGCCGCTGATCGCGGCCTGCGGCGGCATCATCAATGGCGGCGCGGAGGCCGACGTCGACACCATCATGGCGAATTAAGCCGTGTCCGCGGTCGCCCAGCCCACCCATCCCCAGATCGCGGTCAGCGCGGCCATCTTCCGCGACGGCAAGGTGCTGCTGACCCGCCGCGCCCGCTCCCCCGCCAAAGGGTTCTATTCGCTGCCCGGCGGCCGGGTCGAGTTCGGCGAATCGCTGCACCAGGCCCTCGCCCGCGAAGTTGACGAGGAAACCGGGCTCGAGATCGAGATCATCGGCCTTGCCGGGTGGCGCGAGGTGCTGCCGGCCGCGCCCGGCGCCGGCCATTATCTGATCATGTCCTTTGCCGCCCGCTGGGTGGCCAGGGAACCGTCCCTGAACGACGAGCTCGACGATTACCGCTGGATCGCCCCGAATGCCCTGGGCAGCCTGGGCGACCTCAAGATGACCGGAGGGCTGGAGGAGGTCATCCAGTCCGCCGCGCGCCTGATCGGCCCCTGACCGCCCGCCTTGCGTCCTCAGCCCTGAGGGGGCATACACCCCGCCGATGTCCACGCGATTTCTGGCCATTTTTGCCCTGATCCTCGCCTGCGCCTCGGTGCCCACGAGGGCCCAGGACGTGGCAGCGCCGTTTGACGCCGATTTGCAGCGGCTGGCGGAGATCCTCGGCGGCCTGCACTATCTGCGTGGCATCTGCGGGTCCAACGAGGGCAACAAATGGCGCAGCGAGATGCAGGCGCTGATCGATGCCGAGACCCCCTCGGGCGAGCGCCGCACCCGCATGATCGCCGGCTTCAACCGCGGCTATAACGGCTTCCAGCAGACCTACCGGAGCTGCACGCCGGCAGCGACCGTGGCGATCCGCCGTTACATCGAGGAAGGCTCGAAGATCTCGCGGGATCTCACGGCGCGTTACGCGAACTGAGTTCGCGCCGTCATTCCGGGGTGCGCGTAGCGCGAGCTATGATGCGCAATTGCGCATCTGAGAATCCATTGGGCCGCAGAGTTGGTGGCGTGATGGATTCCGGGCTCGCGACTTCGTCGCGCCCCGGAATGACGGCGACCGGAACCCTGTCATCGTCTTTGTTCACAGCCGTTAACCGTTCTTAAAGATGTGGCCTAGCGGGCGTTAATACGCGTGCTACACCTCATCTGCAGCGCATCGCCGTGGATCGCGCCCCAGCCCTGATCGAGTTTCATGAGCCAGCCGATTTCCTACGCCCCCGCCCGCGCGCCGCTGCCCGATCACGAGCAGAAACAGGCCGCACTGAGCTACCTCAACGAGGCCTGGGCCGAAGCACGCCATGACGGCGTCGACGGCGACTGCCTGGCGCAGGCGAGCCTGTTCGCGGCCTTCGCCGAGCTCGTCGGCACCTATGGCGAGGACGCGGTGGCGAAGTTCGTCGAGGGTTTTCCCGGCCGCATCCGCAACGGCGAATTCTCGGTCACGCTCGCAAGGCAATAAGCACTTTTCGAAAATGACCCCGCCGCATGGGCGGGGCCAGTCTACGGATGAATGACTTTGCTAGAGATCGCGAAGTCTGCTGCGTTTATCGCACGAAAGCCGCCTCTCCCCGACAAGCATTAGTCTCGCCACGACCGGGAGATGTTCCCGCAGCGATCGGGAATGTGCGCCCGTCCCTCACGGCTCGATCTTGAGCGTCGCTTTCATGTTGGGATGATAGCGGCAGTAATACTCCACCGTTCCCGCCCTCTTCAGAACCGATGTCGCCGACTTCTTCGGCGGCAAGGTCACGTCGAAATCGCCGTTCTTTGCATTGGCGGTGTGGGCGAAGACGTCCTTGTTGATCCACGTGATGGTGTCGCCGACCCTCGCCGACACCTCGGCCGGCGAGATCACGAGATTCTCCATCGTGATCTCGATCGTCGCGGCGCGCGCCGGGACGACCATCGCCGCGACGACAAGCGCGATGGAGATCGAACACAGCCGTCCCGACATCATGACGCGCTCCTCACTTCAGCTCGGCCGCGACATGCTCGGCGTGCTGCTGATGGCCCTGAAAGATCTTCAGGCCCGTCTGCAACAGACCCTTCAGCTCGGCATTGCTGGCGGACGGAATGAGCTGGGTCTCCAGCGCGCCGTTGACCGCCTTGTGGTAGGCGACCTCGTTGGCGACATAGGCCTTGTCGAACGCCGCGCCGCTCAGCTTGTCGAGCTCGGCCAGCTTGTCGCTTGCCTGCTTCGACAGCGCCTTGCTGGTGTCGTTGTCTTCAGGGGTGACGTTGAGCTTCTTGACCAGCGCCAGTGCCTGCTTGTTGACCGCTTCGTGGTCACGCAGCATGTCCTCGGCGAACGCCTTGACGTCCTTGTTCTTCGCTTTCTTCTGCGCCTGCTTGGCGGCGTTGATATCGATCACGCCGGCGGTGTAGGCGATGTGCGCGATCTGCGGATCGGTCGGCTTGTCCGCCGCGCTCGCCCCTTGCAGCAGCACGGGGCTCGACAACAGAATGGCTGCGGCGGCCGCCGCGCTCCAACGGATGAACATGGTTTGACACTCCTGTGCTGCCGGACGGTTTTGCCGGTGTTGCTTCACAGGAATTGGATGGGACTATCGCGCAAACGTTCCCGAAAATTGTTCAACCGCCGACACCGAGCCGCTTCAGCACCGCCTCGGTCAGACGCTCGCAGCGCCAGCCGGCAAACGGGAACGCGTCCATCATCACCGGGCCGATCTCCTTCTCGACATTCTCGCGCAGCATGGTGCGGGCGCGGTGCAGCCGCGTCTTCACGGTCTCGGGCTTCACGCCGAGCAGATCGGCGGTCTCCTCGATGTTCATGCCCTCCATGACGCGCGCGACGAACACCATGCGGAATACATCCGGCAACTCGTCGATGGCGCGTTCGACGACGCGCTGGATTTCACGTTGGGCCATGGTCCTTTCCGGATCGCCTGCGGGAGAAACGGGAAACTTGATGATCTGCGCCTCGAGCGCCGCTTCCGGCACCGCGCCGAGCTCGACAAACGGCCTGGTGCTGCGCACCCGGCCGAGCGCCTCGTTGATCGCGATGCGCGACAACCAGGTCGACAGCCCGGACTCGCCCCTGAAGCCGTCGAGATGGGTGAAGGCGCGGACATAGGTTTCCTGCACCACGTCCTCGGCTTCGCTATCGCTGCGCAGGATGCCGCGCGCGAGGCGGTAGAGCCTGCGGTTATTGGCCTGCATGATCTCGCGCAGCGCCGCCTCGTCGCGGCCCCGGGCGCGGTCGATCAGCTCGGCTTCGGACGCCCGGATTTCCGGGGTTTTTGCGCCGGCGGACAGGCCGGCTGCGATCCGTTGCATGGCGGTCACCTGCTTGTTTCCGTTGCTTTCGGACATTGGATGCAGGCCGAGGGAAAAGGTTCCCGACTTTTTCACCCTTCCCTGGAGGGTAAGAAGCCCTAATCCGTCTCGATCGGCAGTGACGGGTCCCTCGCCCATTCGCCCATCGAGGCGTCGTACAGCGTCAGCTTGTCGTAGCCGAGCTGCGTCAGCATGAGCAGGTCGATCGTCGCCGAGATGCCGCCGCCGCAATAGCAGATCACGGTCTTGTCGCGCGTGACGCCTGCCGCAACGAATTTCGCCTCGGCGTCCGCCAGCGTCGTCAGCGTCTTGTCGGCATTGGCGAGCGTCGCCGCCGGGACGTTGACACTGCCGGGCACGCGGCCGGGCCGGCCGTAGCGGCTCGGCTCGAGGCCCTGATGAAACTGCGGCCCGAGCGCATTGACGATCACGGTCGAGGGATCGCCGATCCGCGCCTTCACGGTGTTCTTGTCGACGAAAAAGCCGGCGCGCGGCGTCGCCTTGAGGGTCGTCGCCGGATAGCCCTTCGGTGCGCCAGTCTCGATCGGCCGCCCCTCGCCCTTCCATTTGTCGAGGCCGCCGTCGAGCACGCGTGCATCGACGCCGAGCGAGCGCAGCATCCACCAGAACCGCGTCGACCACATCATGGTGCCGATGCTGTAGAGCACGATGGTCTTGGACGCATCGAGGCCGTGACGGCCGAAGGCGGCCTCCAGCTGGGGCACATCGGCCATCATGAAGAGCGGTCCTGCGGAGGTGTCGGAGAACTCACCTTGCAAATCGAGGGAATCGGCGCCGGGGATGTGGCCGGCCGCAAACGTCTTGTCGCCGGGGACGGCGCGATACGGCACGTCGCTGCCCGGCGGCACCGGCTCGTTGTAGGTCGTGCAATCGTAGAGGCGGAGATTGGGATCGCCGAGAATGGCGGCGAGTCGCTCGGTGGTGATGACAGATGCCGTTTGGCTCATTGTCGTGTCCTCCCTGCTGAGGACACTTTAGACTTCTCCGCCCGTTATTGCGAGCGCAGCGACTTGTCCGCCGAAGCCTTTAGCGAAGGCGGAAGCAATCCAGAGTCTCTCCGTCGAGGGATTCTGGATTGCTTCGTCGCAAGGGCTCCTCGCAATGACGAGGATGGCGCGTACGCCCCCGACAGAAGCGCCCTACTGCTTCAGCGTCTCCAGAAACCGCACGGGCTCGCCCTGCGAGGCCGTCACCAGTTCGCCCTGCCACATCACGCGGCGGCCGCGGATGAAGGTGCCGACGGGCCAGCCGGTGACGCGGACGCCGTCATACGGCGTCCAGCCGGCCTTGGAGGCCACCCATTTGTTGGTGATGGTCTCGGTGCGCTTCAAGTCGACAATCGTGAAATCGGCGTCGTAGCCGGCGGCGATGCGGCCCTTGCAGGCCATGTTGTAGAGACGCGCGGGGCCGGCGCTGGTGAGATCGACGAAACGCGCGAGAGAAAGCCGACCGGCATTGACGTGATCGAGCATCAGCGGCACCAGCGTCTGCACGCCGGTCATGCCGGAGGGCGAAGCGGGATAGGTCTTCTGCTTCTCTTCCAGCGTATGCGGCGCATGGTCGGAGCCGAGCACGTCGATGATGCCCTGCTCGATACCGCGCCAGATGCCGGCGCGGTGATCGGCGCCGCGCACCGGCGGGTTCATCTGCGCGAGCGTGCCGAGCCGCTCGTAGCATTCGGGCGCGACCAGCGTGAGATGGTGCGGCGTCGCCTCGCAGGACGCGACGTCCTTGTGGTCGCGCAGGAATTCGATCTCTTCCTTGGTCGAGATGTGCAGCACGTGGATGCGCTTGCCGGTCTCATGCGCGAGCTTGACCAGGCGCTGCGTCGCCATCAGCGCGGCGGTCTCGTCGCGCCAGACCGGATGCGAGCGCGGGTCGCCCTCGATACGGAGCGACTTGCGGTCGTTGAGGCGGTATTCGTCCTCGGCGTGGAAGGCCGCGCGGCGGCGGATCACCTGAAAAATGCGGCGCAGGCTCTCGTCGTCCTCCACCAGCAGCGCGCCGGTCGAGGAGCCGATGAACACCTTGACGCCGGCGCAGCCCGGCGCGCGCTCCAGCACCGGCAGGTCCTGCACGTTCTCGCGGGTGCCGCCGATGAAGAAGGCGAAATCACAATGCATGCGGTGGTGGGCGCGCTTCACCTTGTCGGTGAAGCTGGCCTCCGTCACGGTCAGCGGAGACGTGTTCGGCATCTCGAACACGGCGGTGACGCCGCCCATGACGGCGCTGCGCGAGCCGGTCTCGAGGTCTTCCTTCTGCTCCAGCCCGGGCTCGCGGAAATGCACCTGCGTGTCCATCACGCCGGGCAGGATGTGGAGACCCTTGCAGTCGATCACCTCGGCCGCGGACGCTTGCGACAGCGGACCCAGCTCGGCGATGCGACCATTGGTGATGCCGATATCGCGAACACCCTCGCCGTCCTGGTTGACGACGGTGCCGCCCTTGAGGATCACATCGAAACGCTGGGTCATGGCTTGAGGCCTCTCTCATCCCCAAGCGCAGGGCTTGAGGTCTTGTCGTTTATGCCTTGCGGGCTTACGTTCCGGAGCACCATGTCGCAAGAGATTTTCGCATGAAATCAGCGTTTCTTCCCGACCGAGCCGTGATCAAGGTCGCGGGCGATGACGCGCGCAACTTCCTCAACGGCCTCATCACCACCGATATCGACAGGCTCAAGCCGGGCCTCGGGCGATTCGGCGCGCTGCTGACGCCGCAGGGCAAGATCATCGTGGATTTCCTGATCACGGAGGTGCCCCCAGGCCATGGCGGCGGGTTCCTGATCGACTGTCCGAAGGCGCTGGCAGAGAACCTCGCCACCAAGCTGAAATTCTACAAGCTGCGCGCCAAGGTGACGGTGGAAAACCTCGATCTCGGTGTGCTCGCCGCCTGGGACGGCCAGCCCGCTGCGCAGCCGGACCTCGCCTTCGCCGATCCGCGCAATGCCGAGCTCGGCACCCGCATCCTGATCCCGGAAGATCTCAAGCAGAAACTGTCGGACCTGATCGGTGCTGAGCTGGTCGATGCCGCCGAGTACGAGGCGCACCGGATCGCACTCGGCGTGCCGCGGGGCGGGCTCGATTTCATGTACAGCGATGCGTTCCCGCACGAGACCAACATGGATCGTCTCGCCGGCGTCGATTTCGACAAGGGCTGTTATGTCGGCCAGGAGGTCGTCTCGCGCATGCAGCATCGCGGCACCGCGCGCACCCGCAGCGTCAAGGTGCTGCTCGATGATCTCCCCCCGGAGGCCGGCGTCAGCGTCATGGCCGGCGACAAGTCGGTCGGCACGATGGGCTCGTCGGCGCAAGGCAAGGGCATCGCGCTGGTGCGCATCGACCGCGTCGCCGATGCGCTCGATGCGGGCCAGCCGCTCACCGCCGGCGGCCTCACTGTGAGGCTCGCCGAACCCGACGTCGTCCGTGTTCCCGCAAAGCAGCCCACGACATGAGCCGAGCCCCGCGCCTTCATCCCGACGGAAAAACCCGCTGTCCCTGGCCCGGCGAAGACCCGCTTTATGTCGCCTATCACGACACCGAATGGGGTGTGCCGGAGTATGACGACCGCGCGCTCTATGAGAAGCTGATCCTCGACGGTTTTCAGGCCGGCCTGTCCTGGATCACGATCCTGCGCAAGCGCGACAATTTCCGCAAAGCCTTTGACGACTTCCAGCCCGAGAAGATCGCGCGCTACACCGACAAGAAGGTGCACGCGCTGATGAACGACGTCGGCATCGTGCGCAACCGCGCCAAGATCGACGGCACGATTTTGAGCGCGAAATCGTATCTCGACATCATGGAGAAGGGCCCCGGCTTCTCGAAGCTGCTGTGGGACTTCATGGGCGGAGGGCCCAAGGTCAACAATTTCAAGACCAGCGCCAGCGTGCCGGCCTCGACGCCGCTGTCGGTGCAGATCTCGAAAGAGCTGTCCTCGCGCGGCTTCAAATTCGTCGGCCCGACCATCGTCTACGCCTTCATGCAGGCGACCGGCATGGTCAACGACCATCTGGTCGACTGCCATTGCCACGCGACCTGCAGCAAGCTGCAGCGCAAGCCGCGCCTCAAGGCCAAATGACCGCGAAGAAGACCGCACGCGGCGCGGAGTCCCGCGCCTGGCAGCGCATGCTGTCGGGCCGGCGGCTCGATCTGCTCGATCCCTCCCCGCTCGATGTCGAGATCGCCGACATCGCGCATGGGCTGGCGCGCGTCGCGCGCTGGAACGGGCAGACCACCGGTGCGCACATCTTCTCGGTCGCGCAGCACACGCTGCTGGTGGAGACCGTGCTGCGGCACGAGATGCCGCGCGTCGATGAGCGCATGCGGCTTGCCGCGCTGCTGCACGATGCACCCGAATATGTCATCGGCGACATGATCTCGCCGTTCAAGGCGGTGCTCGACGGCCATTACAAGGCGGTCGAGAAGCGCCTGCTCGGCGCCATCCACATCCGCTTCGGCCTGCCGCCGGCGCTGCCGGACGAGATCACGCAGGCCATCAAGGCCGCCGATCGCGGCGCGGCTTACCTGGAGGCGACCGAGCTTGCCGGCTTCAGCGAGAGCGAGGCCAAGCGCCTGTTCGGCAAGGATCCCGGCCTCTCCGACAGCGTCCGGCGCGACTATCTCACGCCCTGGACCGCGGCACGGGCCGAGAAGCAGTTTCTGGAGCGGTTTGGCGCTGTGTTTGCGCAAGTGCCGTAGGGTGGGCAAAGGCGCGCTTGCGCCGTGCCCGCGTCCTTTCGCGTTTGCGACAAAGGTGGTGGGCACGCTTCGCTTTGCCCACCCTACGGCCGCGGTTATAATCAAGAAAAAGGTCCGCCATGATCCACGTCTGTTCCCTCGCCGCCCTTCCCGAAACCGTCCGCCTCACCAGGGCCAGCCATGTGCTGACCGTGATGGCCAATGTCGAGCAGGTGGCGCGGCCGGTGTCCGTGCTGCCGGCCAACCATCTCAAGGTGTCGATGGACGACATCACCGAGGAGATGGACGGCTTTGTCGCGCCGTCGGAAGCGCATATCGACCAGGTGCTGAATTTCGTGCGCGGCTGGGACCGCGCTGCGCCGCTGGTGGTGCATTGCTATGCCGGCATCAGCCGCTCCACCGCGAGCGCGTTCGCCGCGGTGTGCGCGCTCAATCCGGAGCGCGACGAGATCGAGATCGCAAAGAAGATCCGCGCCGCCTCACCGATCGCCTCGCCGAACCGGCGCATCGTCGGCCTTGCCGACCGCGCATTGGGGCGCAACGGCCGCATGCTGCGCGCACTCGACGAGATGGGCCCGGGCGCGATGATGGTCGAAGGCCGCCCCTTCGTGATCGAACTCGAATGACAGCTGCGATCATCATCGCATGAGCGACAAGCTGCTGACGCCGATCGAGATCGGCCTGACCGCGGCGATCGTCGCGATCGAGGATCACGAGCCGCTGATCCTGACCGCGCGCGGCAGTGACGGGCTCGCCGGCCTGCCGTTCGGCCCGTTCGATGCGCTGAGCCACCGCACCTTCGAGATCGGCCTGCGCGCCTGGGTCGAGGCGCAGGCGGGCTTAAGGCTCGGCTATGTCGAGCAGCTCTACACGTTCGGCGATCGCGGCCGCCATGCCGAGGCCGCCGACACCGGCGCGCATATGGTCTCCATCGGCTATCTCGCGCTGACGCGCGCCGTCGGCGGCGAGTTGGCCGCTGATGGCGCGAGCTTCGAGCCGTGGTACCGCTTCCTGCCCTGGGAAGACTGGCGCGAGGAGCCGCCCGCGATCATCGCGCGCGACATCATCCCGGAGCTGACCAAATGGGCCGAAGAGGAAACGCCGGAGACCACGCGCGCGTTGCCGCGGAAGGATCGCGTGCGATTCTATTTCGGCCTCGACGGCGCGCCCTGGGACGAGGAGCGCGTGCTCGACCGCTACGAGCTGCTCTACGAGGCCGGGCTGGTCGAGGAAGCCCGGCGCGACGGCCGTCCTGCGGCATTAGCGCGCAAGACCCTCCCCGCGCTCGGCACCTCCATGCGGTTCGACCACCGCCGGATTCTCGCCACGGGGATCGCGCGGCTGCGCGCAAAACTGAAGTATCGTCCTGTGGTGTTTGAACTTTTGCCTGCCGAGTTCACACTTACCGAATTGCAGTACACGGTGGAGGCCATCTCCGGCCGGCACCTGCACAAGCAGAATTTCCGCCGTCTGGTCGAAACCGAAGCCCTGGTCGAACCGACCGGGGCGATGTCGACACAGACGGGCGGACGTCCGGCGGCGCTCTACCGCTTCCGCCGCGACGTGCTCCAGGAGCGGCCCGCGCCGGGCTTGCGCGTCCGCTCCCGGCGCTAGATCCTAGGATTTGTGGGACCGGCCCCTGCCCGCCGGTTGCCGGGAGGCTTCATGTTCGACGGCCCGTTTGACGTCTTTGCGCTGATCATTGCGATCGTCGCCTTCCTGGTCGCGATCAAGGCCTCGAGCCAGGCGGCCGAGCTGCGCCGCAAGCTGAACACGCTCGAAGAGATGCTTTACGCGCAGCGGCAGGTGCAGCCGCCGCCGCTAATGCCCGCGCAGGTGCAGGCCGAGGCGCCCACAACGGCCGCAGCCGAGCCGCCGCCGCTTGCGCCGGAAGCAGAGCAGGCACCGCCTTCGCCCGTCGCCGAAGAGGTTGCACCGCCTCCGCTCGAAGCGAGCAGCGAGGCCGCCGCACCTCCGCCTCCGCCACCTTTGCCCGCGCCGGCGCCCGGCTTCGAGGAGCGGCTCGGCACGCGCTGGGTGGTGTGGATCGGCGGCCTTGCGCTCGCGCTCGGCGGCTTCTTCATGGTGCGCTATTCGATCGAGGCTGGCCTGCTCGGCCCAGGCGTGCGCGTGTTCCTCGGCGGCCTGTTCGCAGCCGCACTGCTGGGCGCCGGCGAATGGTCGCGGCGCAAGGAGAGCATCTCCAACATCCAGGCGCTGCCGATCGCCAACATCCCCGCGATCCTCACCGCGGCCGGAACCGCAGTGGCGTTCGCGACCATCTATGCCGCCTACGCGCTCTACGGCTTCCTCGTGCCTGCCACGGCCTTCGTGCTGCTCGGCATCGTCGCGATGGGCACGCTCGCCGCGGCTCTGCTGCACGGACCCGCGCTCGCCGGCCTCGGCGTGGTCGGCGCCTTCGCAACGCCGATCCTCGTCTCCAGCGGCAAGCCGGATTATTGGGCGCTCTACATCTATCTCGCCATCGTCACCGCCGCGAGCTTTGGCCTCGCCCGTATCCGGCTGTGGCGCTGGCTTGCGGTCACCACCATCGCCTTTGCCGTGCTGTGGGTCTTCCCGGGCCTCGACACCAGCGATCTGCAGGTCGCGCCGCACGCCTTCCATGTCATCGCGGGCTTCGTGCTCGCCGCGCTGCTGGTCGTCTGCGGCTTCATGTTCGGCCCGACCATCGAGGACGGCGAGATCGAACCGGTGTCGTCGAGCTCGCTCGGCGCCTATCTGTTCGGCGGCATGCTGATCGTGCTGTCGAGCGCGCACGCGGATCTCGCGCTGATCGCCTACACGCTGCTGGTCGGCGGGACGCTGTTCGTGGCCTGGCGTGCACCGTCCACGACTGGCGCGCTCGGCGCGGCCGCGGCCACAGTCTTCATCGTGTTCGCCGAATGGGCGGTGCGCGCCAACCCTGACATGCTGGTGCTGCCGGGCGGCCCGATGCCCGGCGTCGGACCCGTCGCGACCGATAGTTCGGTGACGCTGCATCTGGTGATGGCCGCGATCTTCGCCGCCGGCTTCGGCATCTCTGGCTTTTTCGCGCAGGGCCGCTCGAACTCCCCGATCATTCCCGTGGTGTGGTCGGCGGCGGCGGTCGCGACGCCGATCGCGATCCTCGTTGCGCTCTATGCGCGCATCGCCCATCTCGACCGCTCGATTCCGTTCGCGATCCTCGCTGTGCTGCTCGCCGCCGCCTTTGGCGCTGCGACCGAAGCCCTCAGCCGCCGCGAAGACCGGCCGGGCGCTCCGACCTCCATCGCGCTGTTCGCGACCGGCACGCTCGGCGCGCTGGCGCTGGCGCTGACGTTTGCGCTGGAGAAGGGCTGGCTCACCATTGCGCTGGCGCTGATGTCGCTCGGCACCGCCTGGATCTCGCTGCAGCGGCCGATCCCGGTGCTGCGCCGGCTCGCCGCCATCTTCGCCGCGATCGTCACCGCGCGTATCGTCTACGATCCGCGCATCGTCGGCGATGCCGTCGGCACCACGCCGATCTTCAACTGGCTGCTGTGGGGCTACGGCCTGCCGGCCGCCTCGTTCTGGGGCGCGAGCATCTTCCTGCGCCGCCGCGCCGACGATGCGCCGCTACGCGTGGTCGAAGCCGCCGCGATCCTGTTCACCGCGCTGCTCGCCTTCGCTCAAATCCGCCACCTTGCGACCGGCGGCGACATGATTGCGGCGCCGTCGCTGCTCGAATGCGCGCTGCAGGTCTGCGTCTCGCTCGCCATGGCGATCGGGCTGGAACGCCTGCGGCTGCGCAGCCGCAGCGTCGTGCACAATGTCGGCGCGATCGTGCTCACCGCGATCGCCGGCATCATCAGCCTGTTCGGCCTCCTGATCCTGGAGAACCCGCTGATCTGGCACATCGATGTCGGCGGCGCCGTGTTCAACCTGCTGCTGCTCGGCTACGCGCTGCCGGCAGTGCTGATGCTGCTGCTCTCCTATGCCGTGGTCGGCGAACGCGGCAAGGTCTACGCCAACACCATTGCGTGCGGCGCGCTGCTGTTTGCGCTCGCCTATGTCACGCTGACGATCCGCCGCTTCTATCACGGCCCGATTCTCTCGACAGGACCGACGACAGGCGCGGAGCAATATACCTATTCGATCGGCTGGCTCGCCTTCGGCGTGGTGCTGCTCGGCGTCGGTATTCTGGTCAATTCGGAGCGGGCGCGGCTGGCGTCGGCCGCGGTGATCGCGCTGACGATCCTGAAGGCCTTCGTGATCGACATGTCGACCCTGACAGGCGTCTACCGCGCGCTGTCGTTCATGTGCCTTGGTGTCGTGCTGGTCGCGATCGGCTGGCTCTACCAGCGCATCCTGTTCCGGCGGCAGGTCACGCCGCCGGCTCCGCAGACGGGAAGCTGAAGAATCAAGCCGCGCGGACCGAATCCAGGAACTGCGCGACCTCGACCTTGAGGCGGGTGCTGTCGGTTGCCAGCGATTTAGCCGCGGACAGCACCTCGACCGAGGCCTCGCCGGTCTCGATCGCGCCCCGCTGCACGTCGGTGATGTTCGACGAGACCTCCTGCGTGCCGACCGAGGCCTGCTGGACGTTGCGCGAGATCTCCTGCGTGGCCGCGCCCTGCTCCTCGACGGCGGCCGCAATCGCTGAGGACACTTCCGACAGCCGCTCGATGGTGCCGCCGATCTCCTGGATGGCGCTGACGGATTCCTGCGTCGCGGCCTGGATGCCTGAGACCTGCGCGCCGATCTCGCCGGTCGCCTTCGCGGTCTGCTCGGCCAGCGCCTTGACTTCGGACGCGACGACCGCGAAGCCGCGGCCGGCTTCGCCCGCCCGCGCCGCCTCGATGGTCGCGTTCAGCGCGAGCAGATTGGTCTGGCCCGCGATGGTGTTGATGAGCTCGACGACGTCGCCGATGCGCGAGGCCGCCTGGGACAGCGCGTTGACGCGCTCGTTGGTGCGCGCGGCCTGCTCGACGGCTTCCGCGGCCATCCGCGCCGAATCCTGCACGCGGCGGCTGATCTCGGTGATGGAGGACGACAACTCCTCCGAGGCGGATGCCACGGCCTGGACGTTGGTGGAGGCTTCCTCTGAGGCCGCGGCAACCACGGTCGCGAGCTCCTGGCCGCGCTGCGCCGTGCCGGTCAGCGTCGTCGCGGATGCCTCGAGCTCGGTCGACGCCGCAGAGACGGTGCCGACGACCTCGCCGATCATCGCCTCGAACTTGCGGGTGATGGCATCGACGCGGCGGCCGCGCTCGATCTTGGCTTCGGCATCGGCCGCGGCGGCCTGGTCGGCGGCTCGCTTGGCGATCAGCGCTTCCTTGAAGATCTGCAGCGCATCCGCCATCGAGCCGATCTCGGTCTTCTCGCCGCGATGCGGCACGTCGGCCGAGAGATCGCCCTCGCCGAGCGACTGCATCGGCTTGATGATCGAGGCAATGCCGCGCGACACGTCGCGCACGAGATAATAGGCCGCGCCGATCGCGATCACGACCGAGAACACGATGATCCCGACCAGCACGCGGAAGATCATGGCGTAGCTGTCGGCCGCCTGCTTGGTTTCGATCTCGGCGCCGCGGTTGTTGAGCTCGATGCCCCTCTGGAGCAACGGGTCGGCCGCCTGGGCCATCTTCGCGACCTTGGTCTGCAGCAGCTCGTTGGCGTCGGTCGGGAACTTGCCGGGGCTCTTGCGCGACAGCGCCATCACGTCCTGCACGCCGCTCAAATAGTCCGCCCACGCCTTGGTCCACTGCTCGTAGAGCGAACGCTCCTCGGCGGTGGTGATCAGCGGCTCGTAGACCTTGCGGGTCTGGTCGATGCGCGCCTGCAGCGAGGCGAGGCGCTTCTCGGCCGCCTCCTTGCCTTCAGCCGTGTCCTGCATCAGATGCAGGCGGAGCGCGACGCGCAGCTCGTTGATGTCGGCCCGCATCGAGCCGAGCGCCCGCACGCTGGGCAGCCAGCTCTCCGCGATTTCGACCGTGTGCGAGTTGATGTTCTGCATGGTGCCGATCGCGGTCACGCCGACGCCGGCGAGCGAGAGCACGAGGACCGACAACACGGTCAGAAGCTTGAAGACGATCGACAACTTCGACATCACGACAAATCCCGATGATACCCAGCAACGCACAAGTGATCCGCGCCGCCGCCGTCGCGACGGACGACAGGGACGGGAGTCATTCCAACAATGCTGGCTGGTTCTTATCCGGTAAGATTGCGCACATAGTTGCAAACAGGCGTTAACAGGAACCTACGTGGAACTACGGAATTCGCTGGCGCCGCTGTTTGTTTCGCAATCATGCGTTGCAACGCAGCAAACGTCGCGCCGTGCCGCACCAGCGCACCCCACTTCACGCAATGCCATGCCGACCGGGCAGCTCGGGCGCTTACGCCGCGCGCTTGCGCAGCTTTCACGTGCAGTGATCGCCGCTTCTCGAATTTGAGCGCATGGGCATCCGTTAACGCCCATCGCTTCCTTCATGGCCGTCAGCACATCTTCTCGCCGACCAGGCTGACGCGGAAGACCGGCTTCTTGTTCTCGTCGAGCAGCTCCATGCTCCACTTGGCATTCGGCCTCATGTTGCGCGAGATGCTGCCGAGCAGATTGGCGCAGACCTCGGTCATCTCGGCCCAGGCGGCTGCGCGGTCCTCGAACTCGTAGGGCTGGTCGGCCGCACCGGAATAGCGACCGGTGCTGATGCGAAAGAAGTACAGCGACATCGTAGAACCCTTGCGCCCCCCGGCCCTGGGCAAACTGGGGCGCAAGTCGCTACCAACGCATGAAAGCCGCCGTCCGTATGACTACGGCGCAGCGGCTTCGCGATCGATGGGCGCTTTCAATGGCAGGGTGCGCGAGCGGTCTCGCGCAGCCAGCTCACTGGGTGGAGCGGCGTAGTTCCAGCGGGGCCTCGCCCTTGCCGGGCTCCGACCTGGCTTCGGACTTCACCGGCTCGAGGCGACCGCTGTCGACCCGCGGCGTCTCGACGCGCGCGGCGACCTCGGTGTTCGACGCGCCGACCGAACCGGTGTGCTCCGACGAACGCAGCGAGCGCGGACGCGCCACGGCGCGTGCCATCAGCATCTGGTTGCCGCCCTGGTGGTGGAAGTCGCAATAGGCGAAGCCCATGCCGGAGACCGATCCGCGGAAGCTGCGGTCGTCGGTCTTTTCAAGGTTGAAACAGGGCTCGAACGGGATGCCCTTGATCGAAGCGCAGACGTTCTGGCCGCGAATCTGGAGCGTGTTACCGGGCAGGCGGAGATGTTTCACCGGGCCCGAGCCCGAGAACTGCACGGCCCCGGCAGCGCCCATGTCGTCGAGGATGCGACCTGCGCCGCGGGTGCCGTCGAAGCAGGTGAAAGCGAATACCTTGCCGGCGACGAAGCGGCGCGCCTCGTCAGCATTCATGCTTCCAGCAATGGCCGGCGCAAACGTCGCTGCCGCCGTGACAGCCCCCAACACAATACGCGCAAGCATGCTCTACTCCGAACTAACCCCCGCAGCGGGCGATGCCTTATCTCTTTACCCGCTGCTTACCATACTAACCATGGCGACATTGAAGCAGCTTGGTTGGTAAAGTCTGAACGCCGTTAGAGAATTTTTACCACGATGCGGCCGCGGACCTGGCCGGCGAGGATTTTCGCGCCCCATTCCGGGACTTCGCCCAGCGCGATTTCATGAGTGATTTCAGATAGTTTTGTCCGGTCCAGATCGGACGCCAGACGCTGCCAGGCAGCTTTTCGCGGCTCGATCGGGCACATCACGGAATCGATGCCGAGAAGGCACACTCCACGCAAAATGAAGGGTGCGACCGAAGACGGCAGGTCCATACCGGCCGCAAGACCGCAGGCGGCGATCGCCCCGCCGTACTTCGTCATCGACAGCAGATTCGCGAGCGTGGTCGAGCCGACGCTGTCCACGCCGCCCGCCCAGCGCTCCTTGGCGAGGGGCTTTGCCGGCGCTGACAGCTCGTTGCGGTCGATGATCTCGGCCGCGCCGATCTCTTTCAGGTAGTCCGCCTCCGCGGCACGGCCGGTCGAGGCGATGACGTGGTAGCCGAGCTTGGACAGCACCGCGGTGGCGACCGAGCCGACGCCACCGGCCGCGCCCGTCACCACGACGGGGCCACTCTTAGGCGACAGGCCGTGCTTTTCCAGCGCCAGCACGGACAGCATTGCGGTGAAACCGGCCGTGCCGATCGCCATGGCGTCGCGCGTCGAGAGCCCCTGGGGCAAGGCGACCAGCCAGTCGCCCTTCACCCGCGCCTTCTCGGCATAGGCGCCGAGATGGGTCTCGCCCATGCCCCAGCCGGTGCAGACGACCTTGTCGCCCGCCTTCCACTGCGGATGCGAGGAGGCTTCGACCGTGCCGGCGAAATCGATGCCGGCGATCATCGGGAAGCGACGCACCACCGGCGCCTTGCCGGTGAGCGCAAGACCATCCTTGTAGTTCAGCGTCGACCATTCGACGCGGACGGTGACGTCGCCGTCCATCAGCTCGGCTTCGTCGAACTGCGTAAGCTGCGCGGTGGTGCCCTTGTCCGCCTTGTCGATCCGGATCGCCTTGAATGTGGCCACGACTGCACTCCCTGACTTGTTTGTCGGGGATGTTTAGCCGATCAGGCAGGCTGCGCAACCGCCCGCTGGACCGGTTTCTCGACGATCGGAAGATTGATCAGCGCGGAGAGCACGCCGAACAGGATCGAGAGCCACCAGATCGGCGTGTAGGAACCGAACTTTTCGAACACGATGCCCCCTAACCAGACGCCGAGGAAACCGCCGACCTGATGGCTGACGAAGGCGAAGCCATAGAGCGTGGCAAGCCAGCGCGTGCCGAACATCAGCGCCACCAGCGCCGAGGTTGGCGGCACCGTCGACAGCCAGGTCAGGCCGGAGATGGCGCCAAACGCGATTGCCGAGAACGGCGTGATCGGGAACGAGATGAAGGCCAGCGTCGCCAGCGCGCGGGTGAAATAGATCGACGAGAGGATGTAGCGCTTGGGCAAGCTATTCTGGAGATAGCCGACGCTGAGCGAGCCGATGATGTTGAACAGGCCGATCGCCGCGATGACCCAGCCTCCGGTTTGCGTCGAGATGCCGCGATCGACCAGGAAGGCCGGCAGATGCACGGTGATGAAGGCGAGCTGGAAGCCGCAGGTGAAGAAGCCGAGCACCAGGAGCACGTAGGAGCGATGGCCGAAGGCTTCGGAGAGCGCCTTCGTAAACGTCTGCTCGTCCGCGGGCACCGTGTTGGCCGTGGTCGTGACCGGCGGCGTCGAGAGCGCCAGCGACAGCGGGATGATCAGCAGCATCAGGAAGCCGAACACGGTCAGCGCCTGCTGCCAGCCGAAATTGTCGATCAGCGCGACGCCGATCGGCGCGAACAGGAACTGGCCGAACGAGCCCGCCGCCGTGCCGGCGCCGAGCGCGAGGCCGCGCTTCTCGGCCGGCAACAGCTTTGTGAACGCCGACAGCACCAGGTTGAACGAGCAGCCGGCAAGACCGAAGCCAACCATGACGCCCGCCCCCAGGTTGAGCGACAGCGGCGTCGAGGAATAGCGCATTAGCAAGAGACCGCCGGCATAGAGCAGCGCGCCGACGCACATCACGCGGAACAGGCCGAAGCGATCGGCGACCGCGCCGGCGAGCGGCTGGCCCAATCCCCACAACAGGTTCTGCACGGCGATCGCGAGGCCGAACACGTCGCGGCCCCAGGCGAACTCATGGCTCATCGGCTGCACGAAGAAGCCGAGCGCCGAGCGCGGGCCGAAGCCGAGCATGCCGATGGCGCAGCCGCAGAGAATGATGATCGCCGGTGTGCGCCAGGAGGAGGAACGTGAAGCCGGACCGAGCTCGCCCACTTGCGTCGACATGGTGTTCCTCATCTGTCGTTGGCGGTCCGGAATAGGTCACCGCGAGTCAGCCGTTTAATGCAGATGCATGAAAATCCCAAGTCAAAAGTGATTGCGTTCCACGGAGAGCTATCGCGGGAGCATTGCATTTCAATGCGGCCTCGCCTGACGCGGGCCGGCGCATCTTGACGGGAATGTGTGCGGCTGGGTCTGGCGGTCTCCTCGGCCGCGTGTTATCTTTGATTTACTCAGATTGAGTATATGTGAGCCTTGGCAAATCCACCGGCCCCCTCGGCCGGATTTCTCATAATCCATATATACTCAAATAGAGCATAATTAGCATTCACGGGAGGCTTCCATGCCGATCACTGGACTTTACGGCCCCGACGACTTTGCAGGCCGGCCACAGGGCCACACCACCTCTCCCCGCGCCGCGCCGCCGCGACCGGGCGCTTCGCTGCCGAGGCCATCACTCGAATGGACGCCGGAGGTCGAGTGCGCCACGGCCCCGCTCTACGCGCGCGTCAGGCACGTGATCCCGCCGATCGAGTGGCCGCTGATGGCGCCGACCATCAAGGCCATCAACGAGCTGAAGGCGGCACGCGGCGCGGTGATCCTCGCGCACAATTACCAGGCGCCCGAGATCTTCCACTGCGTCGCCGACATCGGCGGCGACTCGCTCCAGCTCGCGGTCGAAGCCACCAAGGTGAAAGCGAACATCATCGTCCAGTGCGGCGTGCACTTCATGGCGGAGACCTCGAAGCTGCTCAACCCGGACAAGACGGTGCTGATCCCGGATTCGCGCGCGGGCTGCTCGCTCGCGGCCAGCATCACGGGCGCGGACGTCCGCCTGCTCCGTGAAAAATTTCCCGGCGTGCCCGTCGTCGCCTATGTCAACACCTCAGCCGAGGTGAAGGCCGAGGTCGACATCTGCTGCACCTCGTCGAACGCGGTGCAGGTGGTCGAGAGCCTCAACGCGCCGACCGTGATCTTCCTGCCCGACCGCTACCTCGCAACCTACGTCGCCTCGAAGACCAACGTGAAGATCATCGCCTGGAAAGGCGCCTGCGAGGTGCACGAACGCTTCAAGGGCGAGGAGCTGCGCGCCCTTCGCGAGGCCGATCCCTCCGTGCAGATCATCGCGCATCCGGAATGTCCGCCGGACGTACTGGCCGAGGCCGACTTCACCGGCTCGACCGCGCACATGATCAACTGGGTGCGCGAGCGGCGGCCGCGGCGCCTCGTGATGATCACGGAATGCTCGATGGCCGACAACGTGAGGGCCGAGCTGCCTGACGTCGAGATGCTGCGTCCCTGCAATCTCTGTCCGCACATGAAGCGCATCACGCTCGCCAATATCCTGGAGAGCCTGCTGACGCTCGGCGAGGAAGTCACGATCGATCCCGCGCTTGCGGAGCGCGCGCGGCGTTCGGTCGAGCGGATGATCAATCTGAAGAATTGAGAACACAACATGCAAGACAACATCCCAAACCTCACCCGCTCCACCGATGATGTCGTTATCGTCGGCGGCGGTCTCGCCGGATTATTCTGCGCGCTGAAGCTCGCGCCGCGGCCGGTGACGCTGATCTCGGCGGCGCCGCTCGGACAGGGCGCGTCCTCCGCCTGGGCGCAAGGCGGCATCGCAGCAGCCGTGGCCGAAGGCGATACGCCGGAAGCCCATGCCGCCGACACCATCGCGGTCGGCGGCGGCATCGTCGATGAAGCGGTCGCGCTCGGCATCGCGCGCGAGGCGGGCCTGCGGATCCACGATCTGCTCGCCTATGGCGTGCCGTTCGACCGCGATCTAGAAGGCCGGCTCGCAGTCGGGCGGGAAGCTGCGCATTCCGCGCGCCGCATCGTGCATGTGCGCGGCGACGGTGCGGGCGCCGCGATCATCGCGGCCCTGAGCGAGGCCGTGCGCCGCACGCCGTCGATCCGGCTGATCGAGGGCTTTGTCGCCGAAGCGCTGCTGACCGAGGACGGCGCCGTCACCGGTCTGCAATTGCGCGAGGCCGGGAATCCCTTGGCACGGCCGGTCCTGCTCGCCTCGCGCACGGTCGTGCTTGCGACCGGCGGCCTCGGCCATCTCTATGCCGTCACCACCAATCCGTTCGAGGCCAGCGGCTCCGGCCTTGCCATCGCGGCCCGCGCCGGCGCCGTAATCGCCGATCCTGAATTCGTGCAGTTCCACCCCACCGCCATCATGGTCGGACGCGATCCGGCGCCGCTGGCGACGGAGGCGCTGCGCGGCGAAGGCGCAACGCTGATCAACAGCGAGGGCGAGCGCTTCATGCTCGCGCGCCATCCGCTTGCCGAGCTCGCGCCACGCGACATCGTGGCCCGCGGTGTGTTCGCCGAGGTCGCGGCAGGACGCGGCGCCTTCCTCGACGCGCGGCAAGCGCTGGGCACGCGCTTCGCCGACAAATTCCCGACCGTGCATGCGAGCTGCATCGCCGCCGGCATCGATCCGGCGATGCAAGCGATCCCGATCGCGCCGGCCGTGCACTACCACATGGGCGGCATCGCGGTCGACGCGCGCGGTCGCAGCTCGATCGACGGGCTGTGGGCCGGCGGCGAAGTGTCGTCCACCGGCGCACACGGTGCCAACCGCCTCGCTTCCAATTCGCTGCTGGAAGCCGTGGTCTATGCCGCGCGGATCGCCGATGACATCGCCGGCCGCGCGATCCCCTCACCCAGTCGTCTCCCCGACGCACTGGTAGCGCCGCGCGGGGGCGTATCGGACCCAGGAAGCGTGAAGCGGCTGCGTGCGATGATGAGCGCCAATGTCGGCGTGATCCGCGACGGCGACGGGCTCGCGGACGCCGTCCAAGACTTCGCCGCGCTCGAACGCACGGCGGCGAACATCACCGTCCGCAACATGGCGACAGCGGCCCTGCTCGTCGCCGCCGCCGCATGGAGCCGCCGAGAGAGCCGCGGCGCGCATTTCCGTTCCGACCATCCCGCGGAACTGCCCGCGCTGGCGCAGCGCACGATGACGACGCTCAACGCGGCGCGCGAGGTCGCGGAGAGCCTGAGCGACCGCCTGCCGCGCTTTGCGCAACCCATGATCGCCTGACGGAGTTTTGTTATGATCACCCCGACCTCCCTGCTCTACCCCGACGCCTTCCTCTCATCACTCGCGATCGACGAGGCCGTGCATCGCGCGCTCGACGAGGACCTTGGCCGCGCCGGCGATATCACCTCGTTCGCGACAATCCCGGAAGCGACCAAGGCACAGGCCATCCTGGTCGCACGGCAATCCGGCGTGATCGCCGGCCTGCCGCTCGCGCTGGCGACGCTGCAAAAGCTCTCAACCGACATCGAGGTCCGCGCCCATGTCCGCGACGCTGCGCGCGTTGCCCGGGGCCAACACGTGTTGACGATTTCCGGCCCCGCCCGCGCCATCCTCACGGCGGAGCGGACCGCGCTGAATTTCGTCGGCCGGCTGTCGGGCGTTGCGACGCTGACGGCCGACTACGTCGCGCGGACCGAGGGCACGAAGATGCGGATCTGCTGCACGCGCAAGACAACGCCGGGGCTGCGGGCGCTGGAGAAGTACGCGGTGCGCTGCGGCGGCGGCTTCAACCATCGCTTCGGGCTCGACGATGCGATCCTGATCAAGGACAACCACATCGCGGTCGCCGGCGGCATTCGACCCGTGCTGGAGCGCGCGCGGGCGCATGCCGGCCATCTCGTCAAGATCGAGATCGAGGTCGACACGCTGGCGCAATTGCGCGAGGTGCTCGACACTGGCCTTGCCGACGCCGTGCTGCTCGACAACATGGATCTTGCGACGTTGCGTGAGGCGGTGCGGATCAACGAGGGGCGCCTCAAGCTGGAGGCGTCCGGCGGCGTCACGCTGGACTCGATCGCCGCAATCGCGGCGACCGGCGTCGACTATGCCTCAGCCGGCGCGCTGACGCATTCGGCGCCGAACTTCGACTGCGCGCTGGATATCGAGGCGTGACGTGGTCTGCTCCCTCTCTCCGTTCCTACGGGGAGAGGGTTGGGGTGAGGGGGATCTCTCCACACGTGAGAGCGTCCAGAGACCTGTCCCCCCTCACCCGAATTCGAGCTGCGCTCGAATTCGACCTCTCCCCACAAGCGGGGCGAGGTAAAGGACAGCTACCTCCGCTCGATCGCGCCCATCTCGGCGGAGCTCTTGGCTTCCTGCACGAGCTCGGCCGACAGCGCGGCCGTTTGCGCAGGCGTCCCCCAGCTCGGCTCCTCGCTGCCGTCGCCCCAGGCGCGTGGGCGGTAGAAGGTGTGCACGCCGGTCTTGTACATCTTCTTCATCTCGGCGACCCAGGACGGGCGCACCCAATAGGCATGGTAGTGCGTGGACTTGCCGACTTCCGGCAACCAGATCTGGCCATCGAGCGTCGCCTTCGAAATCTTCTTCGCGCGATCCCACATCTCGGGCTCGCGGATCACGTCGGGATTGTTGTCGCAGGCGAAGGTGAACTGGCAGGCGAAGTGGCGATACTTGTTCTGATAGACCACGCCGCACACGGTGTCAGGATATTTGCCGGAGAACACGCGGTTCATCACCACCTGCGCGACCGCCATCTGGCCGCGCACGGCCTCGCCGCGGGATTCGAAATAGACGGCTTCGGCGAGACACTTCTCCGCCTTCGCGCGCGACTTGTCATCGAGCGCGAGCCGTTCCGCCGGTGACCTGGCGCGCTGGTTGTCGGCGTTGACCTCGCCCTTCGGCGCGACGCTCTCGCCGCTCTCGATATCCTTGGCGATCTCCGCCGTCGGCGGCGTCAGCGAGGCCGTCACCTTCATGTCGGGATCGGCCATCACGATCAGCGGCTCGGCGCCGGGCTGCCAGCTTTCGATGCTCTCGATATTGCCGCCGAGCGAGGAACTGCCGAAGAACAGGTTCGAGGTCTTGACGCTGAAGGGATCGCGCGCGGGCGCGGCCGGCGCAGTGGCCCGCTTCAGCGCCTCGAGCGGCTGCACCGCAAACGAGCGCGCGACGTCGCTGGCCTGCGGCGGATTGGAATATTGCGGCAGCGGCGGCGCGCGCAGCGCTTCCGCAAGCTCCGGGTCGAGCGCGGCCGCGGACTCCGGCGACATGGCTTGTGACGTCGCCTGCGGCAATGCGGCGGTCTTGGCGCCGAACACCGAGCTGTTCGACGTCGCGGGATCTTCCTGCGCGGGCACTGAAGCCGGCGCGGCCGTCTCGGGCGCCTGCGTAGGCGTCACGGTAGCGAGCCGATCACCCTTCAGCGAGCGATCGACCTTGGGAAAATCTGCGGACTGGTAGCGCGGCGGCGCCTGGAGCGCCGGATTGCGGGCAATCGCGCCGGTCACGTCGCGACCATCGAGGCTTGCGAGGCGAACCATCGCGCTCTGCGGAACCGAGGTGCCGATGGGGCGGGAAAAGCTGTAGGTGGCGAGCTGGATCGAGGATGCCGCGGAATAGACCTGCTTCTGCCAGCGCTCGGCGACGCCGGGCTGACGCGCCAGCAGAGAAGCAATGTCCTGATAGCCGGTCTCTCTCGGCATCAATGCGAAGATGCAGAGACCGATGCCGAAGGACGCGAACCGCGCGCCCTTCGGATGGTTACGCAACACTGACATCAACACGCTCACGCTACGCTTACGCTCGTCAGATCGAACTCAGTACATCCGTGCAATTCGATCTTTATCGTCAGTATCCAATTTAGGTTGCCGGGGCGTTAATCGGCGTTGCACGCGCGGCACACTCAAGCGATTGCAGGTGTTTTCACGGGACGATGCTGCGCGTTGGTAAATGCCGCGTCGCGTAAAGCGGTAAACAACCGGTCAACGCGAATGGTGAAGGAATTCTTGCTGGCCCGTACCAATATGGGACGGGCGTACAAGCTCGTCATTGCGAGGAGCGCAGCGACGAAGCAATCCAGAGTCTTTCCGCCGAAGGATCCTGGATTGCTTCGCTGCGCTCGCAATGACGGTGCGGAGGGAGTGTCGCCTCAAACAAAAAGAGGCGGGGCTTGGCCCCGCCTCTCTCCATTCAAATCAACTCGCGCTTACGCCTGGCTCGCGATCGCCTTGCCGAGTGCGGCTTGCGCCGCGGCAAGCCGCGCGATCGGCACGCGGTAGGGCGAGCAGGAGACGTAGTCGAGGCCGATGTCGTGGCAGAAGGCGACGGAGGCGGGATCGCCGCCGTGCTCGCCGCAGATGCCGACCTTGAGCTTCGGGCGCGTCTTGCGGCCGCGTGCAACGCCGATCTTGACGAGCTCGCCGACGCCTTCCTGGTCGAGCGCGACGAAGGGATCGACCGAAAGGATGCCCTTCGTCACGTAGGGACCGAGAAAGCTCGCCGCGTCGTCGCGGCTGATGCCGTAGGTCGTCTGCGTGAGATCGTTGGTGCCGAACGAGAAGAACTCGGCGCTTTCCGCGATCTCGGCCGCAAGCAGACAGGCGCGCGGCAGCTCGATCATGGTGCCGACCTGATAGGCGATCTTGGTGTTGTTGTCGCGCATCACCGCCTTCGCGGTGGCGTCGATGCGCGCCTTGACGAGGTCGAGCTCCATCTTGGTCGCGATCAGCGGCACCATCACCTCGAGGCCGACGGCCTTGCCGGTACGCTTCTCGGCCTCGACCGCCGCCTCGAAGATCGCGCGCGCCTGCATCTCGGCGATCTCGGGGTACGCGATTGCGATACGGCAGCCGCGGAAGCCGAGCATCGGATTGAACTCCGAGAGCTCGCGCGCGCGGTCGGCGAGGCGCCGCGGGTCGGTGTTCATGGCACGCGCCACTTCCTCGACCTCGGCATGGGTGTGCGGCAGGAACTCGTGCAGCGGCGGATCAAGCAGACGGATCGTGACGGGCAGGCCCTTCATGATCTCGAACAGCTCGACGAAGTCGGCGCGCTGCATCGGCAGCAGCTTCGCCAGCGCGGCGCGGCGCGACTGCTCGTCCTCGGAGAGGATCATCTCGCGCACCGTGCGGATGCGTGTCTCCTCGAAGAACATGTGCTCGGTGCGGCAGAGGCCGATGCCTTCCGCGCCGAACTTGATCGCAGTGCGCGCGTCATCCGGCGTGTCGCCATTGACGCGGACGCCGATCTTGCGGACCTGGTCGGCCCAGTTCATCAGCGTGCCGAACTCGCCGGAGAGCTCCGGCTCGATCATCGGCATCCGGCCGGCCAGCACCTGGCCGAGCGAGCCGTCGATGGTGATGACGTCGCCCGTCTTGAAGGTGCGCGAGCCGATGCTCATGGTGCCGCGGCCGTAATCGACGCGGATGGTGCCGCAGCCGGAGACGCAGGGCTTGCCCATGCCGCGCGCGACCACCGCCGCATGCGAGGTCATGCCGCCACGCGTGGTCAGGATGCCTTCGGCAGCGTGCATGCCGTGGATGTCCTCCGGGCTGGTCTCGATGCGGACCAGAATCACCTTACGTCCGTCGCCCTGGAGCTTGGCCGCTTCATCCGAGGAGAACACGATCTCGCCGGAGGCAGCTCCGGGCGATGCCGGCAGGCCGGTCGCGATCACGTCGCGCTTGGCGTTGGGATCGATGGTCGGATGCAGGAGCTGATCGAGCGAGGCCGGATCGATCCGCGTCACCGCTTCCTTCTTGGTGATCAGGCCTTCATTGGCGAGCTCGACCGCGATACGCAGCGCCGCCTTCGCGGTGCGCTTGCCGCCGCGGGTCTGCAGCATCCACAGCTTGCCCTGCTCGACCGTGAACTCCATGTCCTGCATGTCGCGGTAGTGCTTCTCGAGCAGCGTGTAGATCCGCGTCAGCTCCTTGAAGGCCTCCGGCATCGCCGCTTCCATCGACGCCTTGTCGGAGCCCGACTCTTTCCGCGCTTCCTCGGTGATGTCCTGCGGCGTGCGGATGCCCGCCACCACGTCCTCGCCTTGCGCGTTGATCAGGAACTCGCCGTAGAGCTTGCTCTCGCCGGTCGAGGGGTTGCGCGTGAACGCAACGCCGGTTGCCGAGGTCTCGCCCATGTTGCCGAACACCATGGCCTGCACGTTGACGGCAGTGCCCCAGGATTCCGGAATGTCGTGCAGCTTGCGGTAGGTCACCGCGCGCGCGTTCATCCAGGATGAGAACACCGCGCCAATCGCGCCCCAGAGCTGGTCGTGCGGATCCTGCGGGAAGTCCTTGCCGGTCTCACGCGCAACGGCGTCCTTGTACTTGCCGACCAGCTCGACCCAGTCCTCGGCGGACAGATCGGTGTCGAGCGTGTAGCCCTGGCTGTCCTTGAAGGTGTCGAGGATTTCCTCGAAGTGATGATGCTCGAAGCCGAGCACCACGTCGGAATACATGGTGATGAAGCGGCGATAGCTGTCATAGGCGAAGCGGCGGTCGCCCGACAGTTCCGACAGCGCCTCCACGGTCTCGTCGTTGAGGCCGAGATTGAGCACCGTATCCATCATGCCCGGCATCGAGGCGCGGGCGCCGGAGCGCACGGAGACGAGCAGCGGGTTCTTGGTGTCGCCGAACACCTTGCCGGTCAACTTTCCGACATGGTCGAGCGCCTTCTCAACCTGCGACTGCAATTCCTTCGGGTAGGACTTGTCGTGGGCGTAGAAGTAGGTGCAGACCGAGGTCGGGATGGTGAAGCCGGGAGGCACCGGCAGGCCGAGATTGGCCATCTCGGCGAGATTGGCGCCCTTGCCGCCGAGCAGGTCGCGCATCTCCGTGCGGCCCTCGGCCTTGCCGTCGCCGAATGTGTAGACCCATTTGCCGGCCTTGGCCGCGGCTGGCGCCTTGGCCGGGGCAGCCTTCTTCGGCGCCGGCTTCGCGGCGACCTTCGGAGCAACGGCCTTGGTCACCGTCTTCGCAGCCGGCTTGGCTGCAGCAGCCTTGGCGACCGGCTTCGATGCGCTCTTGGCGAGCGCCTTGCGGGCTGCCGGCGCGGCCTTCGCCTTGGCGGAGGGCTTTGATTTCGCTGGAGATTTAGTCGGCTTCGAGGCGGCTTTGGCCATAGCTTGCACACAACCTGCGAGAGGGAGGGGAAATCGCGGGCCTTACACCACTTTGAGCGGGCCCGCGCAAGTCGAAGAGTTCCGGAAAATGAAGGCCTAGAGATGGAGCCACTTCAACAATCCGAGCCCGATCGCACCATTTATGATGAGAAAAATCGCAACGATCAGGTTCAGCAGGCGCGGCATGATCAGAATCAGCACACCGGCCAGCAGCGACAAGAGCGGCGAGATGTGAGCGATGGTGATGTGCATGAATTGTCTTTCCGTGGTGTGTGGCGAATCGCGGCCGGATCATACCGGACCGGGTTCCGCGGGTAGAGACGCATAGGCTGCCGCGCGGGTTCCCGGCTTCGCGAAAACTGCCCGAAATTGCCGCGAATGCGGCAGGGCTTTTCCCGGAACATTGCCACGACGCATGCATTGGCAACTGGTCGCGCCACTGGCGCTTCCGAAGAATCACGTCGCAAAAAAACGTCAAAGGAGTTTCGCATGCGGAACAGGATTCTTGCTCTTGCAGCGCTCGCGGCCGCAATCGGCTCGCCCCTGGCGGCGCAGGCGCAAAGCGGTGGCACGGTTGGACGCGCGCCTGTCGTGGTCGACAGCGGCCCGACGATAGCCGTCGAACAGCGGCCGGCCTTCCGCGACTATGTCGTCGAACAACGTGTGCCGACCTTCCGTATTCCGGATCGCGTGGTGGTCGGTGCCACCTTACCCGAGACCGGCATCACCTATTATGACGTGCCGCAACGTTTCGGCGCCACCACCTATCGCTACACCGTCGTGAACGGCGAGACCGTGCTGGTCGAGCCGCGCTCGCGGCGCATCGTCGAGGTGATGGACTAGCCGCGCTTGCTTCAGGCGAAGCCGATATCCGTTTCGCCTGAAAGCGCCAATGTTCGACTGGATGTCCGGCGCGTCATATCAATCAGGCTGACGCGAGCAGTGTAAAATCGGACATCAGGCCCTGCCCGGTCTCCCCCCGCCGGGCGGGGCTTTTTTGCGCTGTCATTCCGGGACGCGCCACTTGGCGCGAGCTATGATGCGCAATTGCGCATCTGAGAATCCATTTTTCGACGTCACCCGCGGCACAATGGATTCCGGGCTCGTGCTTCGCACGCCCCGGAATGACATTTGTGTTTGCCGCGCGACCGCGCCTCAATCCTGAATCTTCGAGAAATCTGCCACCGCACGCGTGGCGCTGCGGATCTCGTTCAGCAGCTTCAGGCGGTTCTCGCGCACCTTGGCATCGTCGTCGTTGACGCGCACCTTGTCGAAGAACGCATCGACCGGCGGACGCAGCTTTGCCATCGCGCTCATCGCGGCGGAAAAGTCCTCCTTGGCGACGGCGGCGCTCGCTTCCGCCTTCACCTCGCCGATCGCCTTCGCCAGCGCCTTCTCCTCAGCGAGGCTGTAGAGCGCGGCATCGGGCGCGCCGTCGAAGGTCCGCTTGTCCTTCTTCTCCTCGATCGAGAGGATGTTGCCCGCGCGCTTGGTGCCGGCGAGCAGGTTCTTGCCGTCGTCGCTGTCGAGGAACTTTCCGAGCGCCTCGACGCGGCGGACGATCATGAGCAGATCGTCCTGGCCGCCGAGCGCGAACACCGCGTCGACGAGATCGTGACGGGCGCCCTGCTCGCGGAGCTGGACTTTCAGGCGGTCAGCGAAGAAGGCGAGGAGATCTCCGATCAGTGAGGCAAGATTATCGGCTGCGATCGATCCGCCCTTTCGGAGGAACGTCGAATCGGGGGTCGGATTGCGAACGGCGCGAACAACGTCCTCAAACGCGGCGTCACTGCCGCGCATGATATGAAGTGCAATCGCATCCTGGAAAATCGGTGTCAGAGAAATGCGATCGGTCTGTTCCAGGATAATCCTGATCACGCCGAGCGCCGCACGACGCAGCGCATACGGATCCTTGCTGCCCGTCGGCTTCTCGTCGATAGCCCAGAAGCCGACGAGCGTATCGATCTTGTCGGCAAGCGCCACCGCGACGCTGACCGGGTTGGTCGGCACGCGATCGGTCGGCCCTTGCGGCTTGTAGTGCTCCTCGCACGCGGCGGCGACCGAGGCATCCTCACCCTGCGCCAGCGCGTAGTACTTGCCCATCAGCCCCTGCACTTCCGGGAATTCGCCGACGACTTCAGTCAGCAAATCCGCCTTGGCGAGATGCGCGGCGCGCGTCGCCTTGCCGACATCGGCGCCGACCAGCGGCGCGATCTCGGCCGCAAGACGCTCGATACGCTTGATGCGCGCAGCCTGCGTGCCGAGCTTCTCGTGGAACACGATCTGATCGAACTTCGGCAGACGGTCCTCGAGTTTCGTCTTCAGATCGGTCTCGTAGAAGAATTTCGCATCCGACAGGCGCGGACGGATCACGCGCTCGTTGCCTGATACGATGACCTTGCCGCCGTCAGTCGCCTCGATATTGGCGGTGAGGACGAACTTGTTGGTCAGCTTTCCGGTCTTGGGATCCTTGACCACAAAGCACTTCTGGTTGTTGCGGATGGTGGCGCGGATCACCTCGTCGGGGATCGCCAGATATTCCGCCTCGAACGATCCCATCATGACAACGGGCCATTCGACGAGGCCCGAGACCTCGTCCAAAAGCACCTGATCCTCGACGAGCTCGAAGCCTTGCGCGAAGGTCAGTTCCTTGGCGTCGGCAAAGATGATGTCCTTGCGCGCCTGCGGATCGAGGATGACCTTTGCGGCCTTCAGCTTGGCTTCGTAGTCCTCGAAGCGGCGCACGCTGATCGCGGCAGGCGCCATGAAGCGATGGCCGTAGGTGGTCTGGCCGGTCTCGATGCCGTCGACCGAGAATTTCACGACATCGGGCTCTTCCGTCTCGGGCCCGAAGGTCGCGGTGATCGCGTGCAGCGGACGCACCCAGCTCAGCGAGCCCGGCTTGCCGGAGCGCGCGCCCCAGCGCATCGATTTCGGCCACGGGAAGGTGCGGATGATCACGGGCAGGATTTCCGCGAGCACGTCGATCGCGTCGCGGCCCGGTTTCTCGATCAGCCCGATGTAGAAGTCACCCTTCGGGTCGCGCTGGATCTTGGCCTCGTCCAGCGACTTCAGACCTGTCGCTTTCAGAAAGCCCTGCACGGCCGCATCGGGCGCGCCGACTTTCGGGCCGCGGCGTTCGGTCTTGAGATCAGGCTGGCGCGCAGGAATGCCGTGCACGGTGAGCGCAAGGCGGCGCGGCGTCGCGAACGCTTTCGCGCCCTCATAGACGAGGCCTTCGGCGACGAGCTTGTCGGTGACGAGGCGGCGCAGATCGTCGGCCGCCTTGGCCTGCATGCGCGCGGGAATCTCTTCCGAGAACAGTTCAAGCAAAAGTTCGGGCATCAGGCCGCTCCGCCCGCTTCAGTGTGAATCCAGGCCTCGCCGCAGGCTTTTGCCAATTCGCGGACACGCAAAATGTAGCTCTGCCGCTCCGTCACCGAGATCACGCCGCGCGCGTCCAACAGGTTAAAGACGTGACTGGCCTTGATGCACTGGTCATAGGCCGGCAGCGCCATCAGATGCGCCTCGCGCTTGCCGTCTTTCCATCCGGCGTCGAGATATTTTCGGCACGCCGCTTCCGCCATCTTGAACTGCTCGAACAGCATGGCGGTGTCGGCGACTTCAAAGTTGTGCTTCGAATATTCCCGCTCGGCCTGCAGGAACACGTCGCCATAGGTGACCTTGGCATCGCCCTCGCGGCCGTTGAAGTTGAGGTCATAGACGCGGTCGACGCCCTGGACATACATCGCGAGGCGCTCGAGCCCGTAGGTGAGCTCGCCCGCGACCGGCGCGCATTCGAAGCCGGCGACCTGCTGGAAATAGGTGAACTGGCTGACCTCCATGCCGTCGCACCAGCATTCCCAGCCAAGGCCCCAGGCGCCCAGCGTCGGGCTCTCCCAGTCGTCCTCGACGAAGCGGATGTCGTGCACGGCGGAATCGATGCCGATCGCGGCAAGCGACTTCAGGTACAGTTCCTGAAGGTTCGGCGGCGACGGCTTCATGATCACCTGGAACTGGTAGTAGTGCTGCATCCGGTTCGGATTCTCGCCGTAGCGGCCATCCTTGGGCCGGCGCGAGGGCTGCACATAGGCGGCGTTCCAGGGTTTTGGCCCGAGCGCGCGCAGCGTCGTCGCCGGATGGAAGGTACCCGCGCCCATCTCCATGTCGTAGGGCTGCAGGATCACGCAGCCCTGCTCGGCCCAGAATCGCTGGAGCGCGAGGATAAAGCCCTGGAACGAGCGTTCCGGGCGCATATGGGCGGGCAATGAGGCGTCCATCGTCAGATCAGGCTCTCGCGGGGGTTTTGAATCGCGCGGGACCGTATCGACGGCGGGGGTGGGAATCAAGGCAAAGGGGACGGATTCGGGCCGATCGGTGGATCGTCCGCGGACGGTGCCTTGGGGTGGGCAAAGCGACGCGTGCCCACCGCCGACATCATCGTCCTGGAAAGATGGTGGGCACGGCGTAAGAGCGCCTTTGCCCACCCTACGGCACCTCTCGTGTTGAGAGCGCTAGCCCGGGCGATAAGCTCCGGTCACCGGGTCACGCTTCAACGTCTGGATATTCCCCATGCGGGCGGCCTCGGCGACGCGCGACAGGCGCATCTCCTCCAGCTCCTGATTGATCCGGACAGCGGTCTTGTAGGCCCAGCGGACCACGGCAAGCCCGCCCAGAACGCCCGCGAAAGCGACGAACGGCGGCATCGGTCGATCCTTGTCTAGTGCTCAGCCCCCACACGCATATTCGCGCACTCCGGGCTGCGCCGCAATTGGCTCAGTCCGGACCAAATGGCGCGGGATGCGCTTCGCCTAGAACCCGAATTTCGCCCAAATCGCCCGCGTCTCGACCGCCGAGATCAGATCGTCCGGCAGGCCGGCCATTGATTCCATGGCCGAAAGCTGCCCCGCGCCGGGCGCTTTCCGGCCCAACAGGCCGGAGAGCAGACCGGTCGGCTGGGCGATCACAGGGGTGAGAACCTTCTCGCCATAGCGGGCACGAAGAGTTGAGCGGAGATCGCCGATGCTGTCGGCGAGCCCCAGCGCGATCGAGCTTTCGCCGGCCCAATATTCTCCCGTGAACAGCGTGTCGTCGCTGCCCTTCAATCGCGCGCCGCGGCTCTCCTTCACCAGCGAAATGAAGATCTGGTGGATCTCACGCTGGATCGTCTTGAGCTTGGCCACATCGTCCGGATTTTCCGGGAGGAACGGGTCGAGCATCGCCTTGTGAGTGCCGGCGGTGTAGAGGCGCCGCTCGATGCCGAGCCGCTTGATCGCCTCCTGGAAACCGAAGCTGCCGCCGACGACACCGATCGAGCCGAGGATCGAAGAGGGATCGCAGATGATCTCGTCGCCGGCGCAGGCGATCATGTAGCCACCGGAGGCCGCGACGTCCTCGACGAACACCAGCACCGGCAGCTTCTTCTCCGCCGCGAGCTGCTTGATGCGTAGATAGATCTGGCGCGACTGCACCGGCGAGCCGCCGGGCGAGTTGATCACCAGCGCCACCGCCTTGGCGTTCCGATACGAAAACGCCCGCTCCAGCACCCGTGCGACACCGGCCAGCGACATGCCCGGGCGCAGCGGCGTCACCGCGCCGATCACACCCGACAGCCGGACCACCGGCACCACCGCCGCACCGGGACGGAAGCGCGCCGGCAGATAGCCCATGAGCTTGTCGGCCAGGCCGGAACTCTCTCGATCATTCAATTGTGCGGCCATGCCGTTACCTCTGGTTAACCATTTCTTATCACGCGAGTGTCATTGAAAGTGCCTGGAACGTGTTTTGCAGTCTGCCCGTTGGGAAGCTGCAATAAGGCAGCGGAGGAAACGCGATGAAGATCTACCTGCTGATGCTGCTGATGTGCGCGCTTTTCACGGCGATTCGCTTCACACCCGCGCAAGAGCAGCAGTCGGAATCGCTTCCGCAGTAAGCCATCACGGCTCAGCCAGCGGCAACACCGCCCTCCCCTCCAGAATCTCTCTCACCTCTTTTTTAGGCACACGTGACTCCTCGTTGAGCATGAGGCCCGGCAGTAATCGAGTCGGCGCCCGGCCGCCCTTGACCGCGCGCACCAGCACGCGGATCGCGGGCCGTCCCGTTTCTCCATGAACCGGCAGGATGACAAGGCTGCCGAAGCCGCGTGACAGCGCTGCCAGAACGTCCGTGATTCCATCTGCACGCCAGATCAAGGTCAGCGCGCCATTCGATCGGAGGATGCGCCGCGCTGCATGCACCCAGGCATGCAGAGTCTCTTCCGTCGCCACATGCGCGGTGTGGCGGGACTGATCCGGCGAGCCGCGATGGCGGGCGGGGTCGTTGAAGGGCGGGTTCGTTAGCACCACGTCGACGCTGTCAGCCATAAGTCCACAGGCCGCGAACGCCTGCGCATCGGCGGTGACGTCGAGCACGATCGCCTCGGCCGCGATTCCATTCGCCGCCGCGTTGGCGCGCGCGAGCTCCGCCAGTTCCGGATCGATCTCGACCAGGCTCAGCCCGATACCGGCGACGCGGCGGGCAAGCGCGAGCCCGGCCGTGCCGATGCCGGCACCGAGATCGACCACCCGATCGCCCGCCTGCGCGTGCGTCGCCGCCGCCAGCAAAATGGCATCATGCCCGGCGCGATGGCCGGTGCGCCGCTGCTTCAGCCGCAATTGTCCGCCGAGAAAGGCGTCCTCGGTGAGGTCGGCCTCAATCATCGCCGCGCAGTTCGTGGCTGAGGCCGGCCTCGGTGAGGAGCGCCCGCGCCTCCTGGGCATCGTCCTCATGGACCAGGATTCGCCGCGGCAGGATCCCCAGCGAGCCCTCGATGATGCTCATGTTCTGGTCCAGCACCAGATGATGGATGTTGGCGCCGTCGAGCAACGCGCCGATCGCCGACACCAGCACCATATCGTTGGTCCGAACCAGTTCACGCAAAACGCAGATCTCCTGCCTGAAGGGGGCTAAAGCGGCAAATGTCAATGGTTCCGCGGGCCTTGCCGCATGCGCCGCCAGTTTCTATTGTATTTCCATCAGAATAGCCCTTCCGGGGCAAATATTGGAGACCGGCGTGGCCGTCATCGTACCTTTCGAAACTCCCGGCGCGTCGATCGAAGAGCTGGTTGCCCTTGTCGCCCCTGACATGGAGCGCGTCAACGCCACGATCTTGTCACGGACCGGCTCCGACGTGACCATGATCCCTGAAGTCGCCAACCATCTGATCTCCTCCGGCGGCAAGCGCCTGCGGCCGATGCTGACGCTGGCGATGGCCAACCTCGCCGGCTACGCCGGCGACGGCCACATCAAGCTCGCCGCGTCCGTCGAGTTCATGCACACCGCCACGCTGCTTCACGACGACGTCGTCGACGAGAGCGAGATGCGCCGCGGAAAACTGTCGGCGCGCATGCTCTGGGGCAACGAGGCAAGCGTACTGGTCGGCGACTTCCTGCTCGGCCAGGCGTTCCGCATGATGGTCGAGGTCGGCTCGCTGCGCGCGCTCGACATCCTGTCTGCTGCCGCCGCCACCATCGCCGAGGGCGAGGTGATGCAGCTGGCCGCCGCCAAGAACACTGCGACCACCGAGGACGAATATCTCGCCGTGATCCGCGGCAAGACCGCCGAGCTGTTCGCCGCGGCCTGCGAGGTCGGCCCCGTGATCGCCAACCGCCCCAAGGCCGAGCAGACCGCCTGCCGCTCGGTCGGCATGAATCTCGGCATCGCCTTCCAGCTCGTCGACGACGTGCTCGATTACGGCGGCAAGAGCGCCAAGCTCGGCAAGAACACCGGCGACGATTTCCGCGAGGGCAAGATCACCCTGCCCGTCGTGCTCGCCTTCCGCCGCGGCAACGACACCGAGCGCGCGTTCTGGATCAAGGCGCTGGAGCGCGGCGAGATCGGCGACACCGATCTCGACCATGCCATCGGGCTGATGAACAAGCACCGCGCGCTGGAAGACACGCTCAGCCGCGCCCAGCACTACGGCGCCATGGCGGTGGATGCGCTGGCGCTGTTCCCGCCCTCGCCGATGAAGAGCGCACTGGAGCAGGTGGTGGCGTTCTGTCTGGCACGGTCGCACTGAGCTCGGCCGCCTGACGTCACTTTCGATTTCTGGACTGCCATTAGTCCCGTCATCCTGAGGCGCGAGGCATGGGACGCAACGCGTCCCATGGGGAGCCTCGAAGGATGTACGGCCGAGCTGCAGCCAGGCCGTTCGCCCTTCGAGGCTCGCTGCGCTCGCACCTCCAGCGACAACGGCTTCGCCGTTGCGCGGGGGTGACGGCGATAGATTGTGTGTTCTGCTGCCACACCGTCATTGCGAGCGCAGCGAAGCGACGAAGCAATCCAGGCTGCCTACGCGGAGGGCTTCTGGATTGCTTCGCTTCGCTCGCAATGACGGAGCAGGGTGCGCGAGCACTGTCCACCAACTCACATTAACGCTCGTAGCCACAATTCCTGCCGTCGCCTGACACGCTCCACGTCCGAAGTACCACCCAGTCACTTGCATTTTGCAAGCCACTCCCCTACCTTCCGCCGCATGCAGCCCAAATCCCCCTCCATCCTGGAATGCCCGGTCGGCCGCGCCGTGGAGACGGTCGGGGAATGGTGGAGCATTTTGATCCTGCGGGATGCGTTTCAGGGCGCAACCAAGTTCGACGAGTTCCAGCAAAGCCTCGGCATTGCGCCGAACATCCTGTCGCGGCGGCTTGCCCATCTGACCGAGAGCGGCATGTTCGTCCGTCGCCGCTATCATGAGCGGCCGCCGCGCTACGAATATGTGCTGACGGACAAGGCGCGCGATTTCTTTCCCGTAGTTGCGGCGCTGCTGGCCTGGGGCAACAAGCATCTCGCCCCCAAAGGCGAATCCATCATTCTGGCGAACCGCAAAGATAGTCGTCCGTTCGACCCGATCGTCGTCGATGCCGCCGATATGCAACCGATCACGCTCGCCAATGCGGTCGTCATCGCAGGCCCCCGCGCCAGCCGCGGCATGCGCGCGCGGCTCACCTCGCTCAAAGCCATGAACCCGGCCGTCGCGCCGGCTGGAGACTGACATGCGTCGTATCGTCGTGACAGGCATGGGCGCGGTGTCGCCGCTCGGCTGCGGTGTCGAATTGTCGTGGCGCCGGCTGCTTGCCGGCCAGAGCGGGCTGCGCCCCCTGCCTGAATGGGCGCAGGCGCTTCCGGCGCGCATCGCCGGCCTCGTGCCCGACAAGGCCGATGACGCCGAAGGCGGCTTCGATCCCGCACACGCCGCAGCGCCAAAAGACCAGCGTAAGATGGATCGCTTCATCCTGTTCGCGCTGCTCGCCACCGCCGAAGCGGTCGCGCAGGCCAAATGGATGCCGCAGGACGCTGCGGCATTGGAGCGAACAGCAACGATCATCGCGTCCGGCGTCGGCGGCTTCCCGGCGATGGCGGAAGCGGTGCGCATCACCGAGCAGCGCGGCGCGCGCCGGCTCTCGCCATTCACGATTCCCTCGTTCCTCGCTAATCTCGCCGCCGGCCATGTCTCGATCAAATATGGCTACAAGGGCGCGCTCGGCACGCCGGTCACGGCCTGCGCCGCCGGCGTGCAGGCGATCGGCGATGCCGCACGCATGATCCGCGGCGGCGAGGCCGATGTCGCAATCTGCGGCGGCGCGGAAGCCTGCATCGACATCGTCAGCCTCGGCGGCTTTGCCGCGGCGCGCGCACTGTCGAGCTCCTTCAACGACGAACCCACACGCGCCTCGCGCCCGTTCGATCGCGACCGCGAGGGATTTGTCATGGGCGAAGGCGCCGGCATCCTCGTGATCGAGGATCTCGAGCATGCGCTGGCGCGCGGCGCGACGCCGATCGCGGAGATCATCGGCTACGGCACGACCGCGGACGCTTATCACATGACGTCGGGTCCGCCCGACGGCGACGGCGCCCGCCGCGCCATGGAGATCGCGCTCCGGCAGGCCAATCTTGCGCCCGCGGATCTGCAGCACCTGAACGCGCATGCGACCTCGACGCCGGCCGGCGACGAGAGCGAGCTCGGCGCCCTCGCCGCGCTGTTCGGCCGCAATCGCGGCATTGCTGTCAGCGCGACCAAATCGGCCACCGGCCATCTGCTCGGCGCCGCCGGCGGGCTGGAGGCGATCTTCACCATCCTCGCCTTGCGCGACCAGATCGCGCCGCCGACGCTCAATCTCGAAAACCCCGATCCGGGCGCCGACGGCATCGACATCGTCGCAGGTCGCGCGCGGCCGATGCCGATGCTCAACGCCATCTCCAACGGCTTTGGCTTCGGCGGGGTGAATGCCAGCGCGATCTTCCGCCGCATGGGCTGAACGACGGGCCTTGCAATCGCGGCACGCTGCGCTACGAAAACAGCATGATCGACACGAATTTCTGGCTGTTCCTGGCAGCCGCCTGTCTCATCGCCGCCGTTCCCGGCCCCGGTATTTTCTACGTCGCGGCACGCACCTTGTCGGAGGGGCGCACCAGCGGCTTCGCCTCGACCGCCGGCACGGCGCTGGGCGGGCTGGTTCACGTCGTTGCGGGCAGCCTCGGCATCTCCGCGATCATCCTGGCCAGCGCGGAGCTGTTCGCTTCCGTGAAATTCGTCGGCGCGCTCTATCTGGTCTGGCTCGGTATCAAGACCTTCCGCAGCGCCGGCCGCGCGCTGTCGCTGGAAAGCGAAGCAATCGGCGACAAGCGCGCGTTTCGTGACGGCGTGCTGGTCGAGGCGCTGAACCCGAAAACGGCGGCGTTCTTCCTCGCTTTCATTCCGCAGTTCCTCGATCCCGCGGGATCGAACCCGACGCTGCAGTTCATCATGCTGGGCGCGATCTCGGTGACGCTGAACACGCTCGCCGATGTCGTCGTGGTGCTGATGGCCTCCGCGACGCGCACGCAACTGATCGGACGGCCGCATCTGATGCGGCGTCTCACGCAGGGCTCCGGCGTCTTCATCGCCGGCCTCGGCCTCTCGCTCGCACTGGCGCGGCGGCCGGCCAATGGCTAGCCCCCCGCAAGACCGCTTCTACGAATCGCACGGCCTGCGGCTGCATTACGCCGATTGGGGCAACGAGAGCGCGCCGCCTCTCATCCTGGTTCATGGCGGCCGCGATCATTGCCGGAGCTGGGATTTCATCGCGCGGTCGCTGCAGTCGCATTTCCACGTGGTCGCGCCCGATCTGCGCGGCCACGGCGATTCCGACTGGACCAAGGGCGGCAGCTACGCGCTGACCGAATATGTCTACGATCTCGTCCAGCTTGTCCGCAGTCTCGGCGCGCCAGAGATCACGCTCATCGGCCATTCCATGGGCGGCATGGTGAGCCTGATCTTCACGGGATCGTTCCCCGAGCTCGTCACGAAGCTGGTCGTGCTCGACGGCGTGACCATGCTGCCGGATTCACCGAAGCCGCCGGTGCATGAGCGCATCGGCAAATGGGTCGGCCAGCTCGACAAACTGCAGGACCGCACCCCGCGCCGCTATGCGACCCTCGATGCTGCGGCCGCGCAGATGGTGCTGCACAACAAGCGCCTGTCCCGCGACCTCGCACTGCATCTCGCCACCCACGGCGCACGGCAGAACGAGGACGGCACCTATAGCTGGAAGTTCGATCCCTATCAGCGCACCAGTGCACCGCACCGGCTCTGGCCGGACGATCACCTCGCGCTGTGGTCGCGCATCGCCTGCCCGATGCTGCTGCTCAATGCCGGCGAAAGTTTTCTGGCCGGCGCGAGGGGGGCAAGCCTGGAGCGCTATTTCCCGCAGGCGCGCATCGAGACCATCGCCGGGGCCGGACACTGGCTGCAGCATGACAAGCCGCAAGAGGTGTTGGGTGAGATCCGATCGTTTCTCGGGTTGGCCGAAGAAAGCAACGGCTAGCTCAACTGCCGTAGCCCGCATGAGCGTAGCGATATGCGGGACGGCGCGAGGAAGAATCCCGGATATCGCTTCGCTCATCCGGGCTACGGATCGTCGCTAACGTCGCTGCGCGCTTCCGCCAGAAATGGCGCCAACGCCGGATTGAGATTGCCCGGCCGCCAGGCGACCACGTGCTCGATGATTGGCGCGTCTTCGAGGTCGCAGAACGCCAGGTTCGCAATTCCGAGCTTTGCCATCGACTGCGGCACCAGAGCGATCCCGAGATTCTCCGTCACGAGGCTGACGATGGTCTGCTGCAGCTCGACCTCGAGCCTGAACGTCGGCTCGAACCCGCCCGAACGGCAATAGCTCACGATCGACTGACGTAGTTTCGGTGCCACTTCGGCTGGTGCTGCAATGAAGGCTTCGCCATTGAGCTGTTCCGCCGCGATCGTCGTCTTCGAGGCGAGCGGATGGCTGGCGTAGACGGCAAGGCTGAGCGGTTCGCGAAAGATGACATGGGTCGCCAGACCGCGCACGGGACCGGGATCGAACAGAATCGCCGCATCGAAGCGCCCGGTCAGTACCGCGTCGCCCAGGATTGCGGGGATCACCTCGCGCAGCTCGACGCGCACGCCCGGATGGTTCGCCATGTAGCGCCGCATCAGGCCCGGCAGGACCGTATAGGCCGCGTGCATCATGAAGCCGACGGAGAGTTCGCCGAGCTCGCCGCGCTCGGCCATGCGCGCGTTCTGGCACGCCTGGTCGAAACTGATCAGCACCGCCCGTGCGTCCTCCAGGAAGCGCCGGCCGGCGGGGGTCAGCGTCGTGCGCCGCGATTGACGGTCGAACAGGCGGACCCCGAGGTCCTTCTCCAGGGTCGCGATCTGCCGGCTGAGAGGGGGCTGGCTGATGTGGAGGCGCTCGGCGGCGCGGCCGAAATGCAGCGTCTCGGCCACAGCCACGAAATAGCGCATCTGTCTGATGTCGATCATATTTATACCGAAAAGGTATGAAGCAGCGCAACAATCAGTATTGGATGATATCAATCCGGTTGGATAGGCCTAATTGGACCTTCCAAAACCAGGCATCCCCAATGCTCTCCACCCTCGCGGCCGTTCTCCCTATTTTCGCGCTCATCTTCGCCGGCTGGCTCGCCCGGCGGATCGGCGTCCTCGGTCCGCACGCGTCCGGCGAGCTGAACCGCTTCGTCGTGTATCTCGCGCTTCCGGCCCTGCTGTTCGATATCGTCGCGCATGCGCGATGGGCCGAGGTCTGGCATCCGCGCTTCATCGCCGCCTTCGGCATCGGCGCGGCGCTGGTGTTCTGTCTGACCATCACCGTTCGCCTGCGCCGCCCGCGACATCTCGCCGACGCCGCGATCGACGCCCTGAATGCAGGCTATGCCAATACCGGCTTCGTCGGCTTCCCCCTGGCGCTCGCCGCACTCGGTCGCGAGGCTCTGGCGCCGACGCTGATCGCTACGATCATCACGGTCTGTGTGCTGTTCGCGATCGCCATCGTCCTGATCGAGACCGGGCTGCAAACCGAGAAGCGGCGCCGGCATCTCTTCGCCAAGGTCGGCGGCTCGCTGATCCGCAATCCGCTGCTCGTCGCTCCCGCTGTAGCTGCGATCGTACCGGTCGCCGGTCTCAGCGTGCCCGATGCCGCCGAGAGTTTTCTCAAGCTCCTCGGTGGCGCAGCTTCACCATGCGCGTTGGTCGCGCTCGGCCTGTTCCTCGCGACCAGGCGCGACAGCTCCGAAACGAATGTCGGGTCGGCGGCGCTGCTCGTGAGCTTCAAGCTCGTGCTCCAGCCAACTGTCACCTGGGTGATGGCAACCGCCGTGTTCGGCCTCTCACCGCTGCTCACGCACACGGCGGTGCTGCTGGCGGCGCTTCCGACCGGCACGGGTCCGTTCATGCTGGCGGAGTTTTACAAGCGCGAGGCGGCGATGACGTCGAATGTCATTCTGGCGTCAACGGTCACGTCGATCCTGACCATTAGCGGATATCTCGCGCTGGTAAAGTGATCAAAAACCGTAGGGTGGGTAAAGCGAAGCGTGCCCACCACTTTGCATGACGTCGACACATGGTGGGCACGGCGCTATCGCGCCTTTGCCCACCCTACGGCAGCCACGCTTAGCTCAACGTCCCCGAATGCACCCACCAGCCGGGGTGGTCGCGCCGGATCTTTTCGGCGGCGGCATGGGCTTCGGTCGGCGCGCCGTAGATCGCAAAGCAGGTCGCGCCGGAGCCGGACATGCGCGCGAGCTTGACGCCGGCGGAGTCGCGAAGAGCGTCCAGCACCTCGCCGATCACGGGCTCGATGCGCAGCGCAGGCGCTTCGAGATCATTGGCGACGGTTTCGAGAACGTCGACCCAGTCGGCAATCGAGCCGCCCTCCTCCGGCCAGGCCGGCGCGTCGAGGACGGCGGTGGCGCCGACCAGAAGCTCGCCGTTGCGTAGGCCGAGTTCCTGGAACACGTCCTTGGTGGCGACAGGCACGCGCGGATTGACCATCACGCAGGGCATGCTCGGCAGTGCGAGCGGCAGCAATTGCTCGCCGACACCGGTCATGTCGCAGGCGCGCGAGAACAGGCACACCGGCACGTCGGCGCCGGTCGCGAGCGCAACCTTCTGGAGCCTGGGATCATCGAGCGAGAGATTGTTGAGACGCGCCAGCAGCCGCAGCGCCGCCGCGGCATCCGCCGAACCGCCGCCGATGCCGGCGGCAACCGGAAGCACCTTGTCGAGCGCGAAGGCGCCCAGCTTCAGATTCGGCACGGCTTCGGCCAGAAGCTTGGCCGCCTTGAACACGAGATTGTCGGACGTCTCGCCGCAGGCCGCGGCGAGCGGCCCCGTGGTGGCGAGCTTCAGCTCGCCGCCCGGCTCCAGCGTGAGCCGGTCGGCGCAGTCGGCAAACGCGACCACGCTCTCGAGATCATGATAGCCGTCGGCACGACGGCCAACCACGCGAAGGCTCAGATTGACCTTCGCGCGCCCTTCCTCAATCAACGTCGGCATTGGCGATCTACCCCCAAACGCACTCTCAACCGCCCTTGCCGTCGTCCTTCTTCTTGTCCGCCTGCGCGGCCGAAGAGTTCGAATTGTCGTCGGTCATGCCGTTGGCGATCTTGCCCTCGATCTTCGGAAGCTCCTCCGGCTCGGGCTTGAGATCGCGCGCATGCGCCCACTGGAATTTGGCTTCCAGCGTGCGGCCGACGCGCCAATAGGCATCGCCGAGATGGTCGTTGATGGTGGGATCCTCGGGCTTGAGGTCGATCGCGCGCTCGAGATTCTTCACCGCTTCTTCGTAATTGCCGATGCGGTAATAGGCCCAGCCGAGGGAATCGACGATGTAGCCGTCGTCGGGACGCTGCTCGACGGCGCGCTTGATCATCTTCATGCCTTCGTCGAGGTTCACGCCCTGGTCGATCCAGGAATAGCCGAGATAGTTGAGGACATGCGGCTGGTCGGGCTGAAGCTCGAGCGCTTTCTTCATGTCGGCTTCGGCCTTGCCCCACTGCTTGGAGCGCTCCTCGCAGATGCCGCGATAGTAGTACCAGACGCTGTTGGCCTTGTCGTTGCCGGCCGGCAGCACCTCGATGCCCTGCGAATAGGTCGCGCCGCAGTCGCCGAACCGCTTGCGGCCGCGCTCGATATTGCCGAGCGCCATGATGGCTTCGAGATCCTTGGAATCCTCGGTGGTCACGCCCTTGAGGATCTTGATCGCCTCGTCGGTGCGGTCGGCGGAGTCGAGGTCGATTGCGAGCTGGATCTGCGCGTTGCGCTTCAGCGGCGAGGTCGCCGGCACGCGCTCGTAGATCTTGATCGCCATCTGCGGGCGCTTCACCGATTCATAGAGATCGGCGAGCGAGAGCAGCGCCAGCGGGTGGGTCGGCTGCAAATAGAGCGAGAGCTGCAGATAGACCAGCGCCAGATCCTCGCCGCCGCGGCGGGTCAGCGTGGCGCCGATGCCGTAGAGCGCTTCGGCCGCGCCGGCTTGCGCGGAATCGACCAGCGGCGGCAGCTTCTTGCCGGCCTTGGTGTCGCGCAGGCCTTCCACGATCAACGGATGACGGGCGAGCTTCTTGTCGAACGCCTGGTAGACGGTGGTCGCCGCCGCCGCATCCTTGTTGCGCGACAGCCAGCGCGCATAGGCCTCGGTGACGCGCAGCATGGAATCGTCGAGCTTGTAGGCGCGTTCGAAGCGGGTGCCGGCGTCCTTCTCCTTGCCGGAGAGCTCGAGGATCATGCCGGCATGGAGATCCTTGAACAGCGGATACCATTCCGGACCTGCCAGTTTGTCGATGGTGGCGACGCCGCCCTTGGCATCGCCGGCGCCATAGGCGGCCCAGCCCGACAGCAGCGTGGCGACGAGATCGGTGATCGGACCGCGGATCGACTGGTTGATGTTGGTCTGCGCGGTCGCGTACTTCTTCATCTTGAGATCGTGCACGCCGACGACGAGGCGCGCGACGCGGTTGGTCTTGTCGATGGTGAGAATGCGCTCGGCGAGCTTGACCGCCTCGTCGATGTCACCGTCGGCGACCGAGGAGATGAAGGCGCGGTCGAGCAGCTCGTTGTTCTTGGGGTCGGTGCGCAGGGCCGAGCGGTAGAATGCGGCGGCCGAGGCCGCGTCGCGCTCGACGCTGGCGTGGCGGGCGGCGAGATAGCTGCCGGCGGTGGTGAGCGACTTCAGATCGTTTCGGGTCGGAAACTGCGCCGCCGTGTCGGACGGATGGTCCGGCGTCTGCGCCAGGACCGCGCCGGGGACCGTCGCGATCGCGGTGCCCATCAGGGCGATGGCGGCAACAGTCCAGCGGTTGAAACGATTTGAGAACATCAGGGCTCGCCTTGAGTTGGTAGTGCCTGGGTTTGCTGCAGAAAGCCGTCTCGCATGCGAACGCGACCGGTGGCATCGGGACCCGGAACCGTCGGGCCGACAATGCCGGTTTTGGCGCTTCACCGCAAGGATTCGGGCACGCGATCCCCTCCGCACGCCCCAAATCGGCCGACAACGCCCCAAGACGCTGCCAGTATGGCCTTATCGTGGCCGGGGCCCCTCACCGCAGCCGGGTTCTCACGCGAACGTGCGTCACAATGCCGGGGCACGTCACATTCGCCCCGGATCGATCGCCCTGATCCAACTTCCGGCTTACATCGCCTCGTAGTTCGGGCCGCCGCCGCCTTCCGGGGGAACCCAGGTGATGTTGCCGTTGGGGTCCTTCACGTCGCAGGTTTTGCAATGGACGCAGTTCTGGGCGTTGATCTGGTAGCGCGGGGTCGTGCCCTCCTCGACCCACTCATAGACGCCGGCCGGGCAATAGCGATTCGAGGGACCGGCGAACACGTCGTGCTCGGAGGTCTTCTGCAGGTTCATGTCGGCCACCTTCAGATGGACCGGCTGGTCCTCTTCGTGGTTGGTGTTGGACAGGAACACCGAGGACAGCTTGTCGAAGGAAATTTTTCCGTCCGGCTTCGGATAGTTCTTCGGCGCGTGGCTCTTGGCCGCATCGAGCGTCGACCGGTCGGGCTTGGCGTGCGACAGCGTGCCGAACAGCGAAACGCCGAACAGCTGGTTGGTCCACATGTCGATTGCGCCGAGGGGCACGCCGAGCAAGGTGCCGAACTTCGACCACAGCGGCTTGACGTTGCGGATCCTGAAGAGGTCCTTGCCGACCGCGGAATCGCGCCAGGCGTTCTCGTAGGCGACGACCTCGTCATTGGCGCGGCCTTCAGCGAGCGCGGCGGCGACATGCTCGGCGGCGAGCATGCCGGTGCCCATCGCGTTGTGCACGCCCTTGATGCGGGGCACGTTGACGAAGCCCGCAGCGCAGCCGACCAGCGCGCCGCCCGGGAAGGTCAGACGCGGCACCGACTGGTAGCCGCCTTCGGTGATGGCGCGTGCGCCATAGGCGAGCCGCTTGCCACCTTCGAACACGTCGCGGATCGAGGGATGGGTCTTGAAGCGCTGGAATTCATCGAACGGGGACAGATAGGGATCGTTGTAGTTCAGATGCACGACGAAGCCGACCGCGACGCGGTTGTCGTCGTAGTGATAGAGGAACGAGCCGCCGCCGGTGGAATTATTGAGCGGCCAGCCGAAGGAGTGCTGGATCAGACCCTTCTTGTGCTTGGCCGGATCGATCTGCCAGACTTCCTTCAGGCCGATGCCGAACTTCGGCGGTTCGCTGTTGGCGTCCAGTGCGAACTTCGCGATCAACTGCTTCGACAGCGAGCCGCGCGCGCCTTCGGCAAACAGCGTGTACTTGCCGAGCAGCTCCATGCCGCGGGTGTAGGAATCCTTGTGCGTGCCGTCCTTGGCGATGCCCATGTCGCCGGTCGCGATGCCCCGCACCGCGCCATTCTCGTCATAGAGCACTTCGGTCGCCGCGAAGCCCGGATAGATCTCGACGCCAAGCGCCTCCGCCTTCGGCGCAAGCCAGCGGCAGACATTGCCGAGCGAGCCGATGTAGCAGTGATGATTGTCCATCAACGGCGGCATCGCGAAATTCGGCAGCTTGATGCGGTTGTCGCCGAACATCCAGTAGAAGTGATCGTCCTTGACCTGAGTCTTCAGCGGACAGTCGGGATCCTCGCGCCAATCCGGGATCAGCTTGTCGAGCGAGATCGGATCGATCACCGCACCGGAGAGGATGTGCGCACCGACCTCGGAGCCCTTCTCCACGACGACGATGTTGAGATCGGCGTTGATCTGCTTCAGCCGGATCGCCGCGGCCAGGCCCGAGGGGCCGGCGCCGACGATGACGACGTCGAATTCCATGGATTCGCGCGGGGGAAGTTCTTCGGTGCTCATCTGATCTCAGCCCTTGAGACGGTTCCTTGTCATTTGCGCTCCCTTGTTTCCGATTTTTCCGGGTAGGACAACCACGGAAATGCGTTCCGGTGGGATGCAAGGCGCCTTAAGATGAACTAATAGTCTGACTTTCCAAATGATCCCAGAGCCCGCACCCACCGTCCGAGAGCTTCTCGCCTTCTATCTGGAGGCCGGCGTCGACTGCGCGCTCGCGGAGGAACCGATCGACCGCCTGGCGGAATTGGACACGCCGCCGCCGGCCCCGCGCGCGGCTCCGCCGGTCGAGGCACCGCGGCCGGTCGCCGCCCCCGCCGTGATGCGCGGCGAGGCCGCACCGGCACCCGACATCGCCATCGCCTCCGCGCGCGAGGCGGCGCGCACCGCGCCGACGCTCGAGGCGCTGCGCGAGCTGATGCATAGCTTTGAAGGCTGCGCGCTGAAGCACACCGCGACGCGGCTGGTGTTCGCCGACGGCAATCCGCAGGCGCGCATCATGTTCGTCGGCGAAGCGCCGGGGCGCGACGAGGACATCGAAGGGCTGCCGTTCGTCGGCCGCAGCGGCAAGCTGCTCGACCTCATGATCGGCGCGATCGGGCTCAACCGCACCACGGCTTACATCGCCAACGTCATTCCGTGGCGCCCGCCCGGCAACCGCACGCCGACGCCGCAGGAAACGCAGATCTGCCTGCCCTTCATCCAGCGCCAGATTGAGCTGGTGAATCCCGACGTGCTGGTGACGCTCGGCAATCCCTCGACGCAGACGCTGCTCTCGACCCGCGAAGGCATCATGCGCACGCGCGGCCGCTGGTTCGAGTACGAGACCGGCCAGCGCACCATCCGCGCGCTGCCGACGTTCCATCCGGCCTACCTGTTGCGCTCGCCGTCGTACAAGCGCCTGGCCTGGCAGGATCTGCGCGCGATCGCGAAGGTGCTGGCGGGCGCGTGAGGCGCTGGACGCTCCCTCCCCGTCATTGCGAGGAGCGAAGTGACGAAGCAATCCAGAACTGTTTCCGCGGACGGATTCTGGATTGCTTCGCGGAGCCTGTCATCGGGCCGCGCTTCGCGCGGACCCGTTGGCTCGCAATGACGACGGAGAGAGCGTGCACGCGGCTCAACTCCCCTTCGGCCGCACGATGGCCCAGCCGATGCGCAGGAGTTGCTGACGTCCCGTCACCAGCCATTCGAAGGCGCGCGGCACTTCGGGCACGATGCCGGGGAAGCGCGCGAGGATTTCCGGCGGCGGCGTGCCGGCGGTATCGGACGCGCGCCAGACCACGACGCCGCCAGTCTCGCTGAACCTGGCCTGGCTCATCCATGGGGTGCGCGCGGGCTGGGCATCGATGAAGAGATGCGGCCGGCCGGAATGCAGCGTGATCAGGCTCGCAAGCTGGGTCTCGCCGGCGACCGCGCGCAGGCGATGATTGGTGCGGCGGGCAAAGCTCTCGTCGAAGAAATCCGAGATCGCACGCGCCGGCATCGAGGTCGCGATCTCGTTGGCGCCGGTCCAGGGCAGGAACAGCACGGCAAGCACGACACCGGCGGCTGGTGCCACCACGGCCGCCGCCCACACCGTCCGCAGCATGCGCGCGCGGCGCATCGCGATGAGGTCGCCGGCCGTCACCACCACGGCAAGTCCGGACAACACCAGCACGACACCGGCACCGCCAACGACGGCATCGAGCCCGAGCACGCCCGCGATCAGCACCGCACCGAGCGCCGGCGCCAGCGCAAAGAAATAGACGAAGTTGCGCGCCAGCGGCTCGACCGGCGGGCGGTAGATGATCGGCGCCTCCTCGCCCTTGGCGACGAACACCCCGGTGTTGAGGAAGGTCAGCGCGGGAATCGCGGCTGCGCCGAGCACGAGCCCGCCGAGCAGCCAGGCCGCATGGATGGCGCGGGCGTTCAGCTCCTCGACCTGCGGCAAGGTCGGCAGCACCAGCGTCTCGGCGCGCATCAGCCAGACCGCATAGGGCATCGCCAGCACTGCGACGACGATCAGCGCGAACAGCGGATCGAGCGCGAGCAGCGTGCGGCGGCCGCCGGCGGTGGAGACCGCGAAGATGACGAGCAGGAGCAGCAGGAAGATCGCCGCCGGCGTGGTGAGCAGCAAGAGACCCGCCTCGATCGACCAGGCGAACCAGGCATTGCCGCGGCGCTGGCCGATGATCTGCCAGGAGTGCAGCAGCAGCAGCGCCCAGAGCGGGCGCGCCAGCACCAGCGGGCCGAAGTCGAGCGCGGGCGAAGAGAACGCCAGCACCGTCATGGTCAGGAGCACGGCGAGCACCGCCTGCTGCGAGCCGACCACGGCGCGGGAGAGATGGTAGAGCGCGATGAAGGTCGCGATCTCGCAGAGCTGGGCGAGCACATAGACGCCGAACATATGGCCGCCGGCGGCGCGGTAGGCGATGTCGGCGAGCCAGATCGGCAAGGGCGGGCCGAGATCAGTCCCGACCTGGTATTCCCGGCCGAAGGCCAGCAGGGTCGCCAGCGTGCCGGGCGGGCTGCGGTAGAACACCAGCGCCACGAACAGCCACATCGCCGCCTGCAGCAGCACGACGATCCACACGATCAGCCGCGGCCGGGCGCGAATGAGCTCGATGACCAGGGAGGTAAACCGCATGCAACGCCCGAAAGATGCAGCCAACCCGTCCAGCCGGCCCTATTCGCTCAAGACTGTTTTGATAAAGGGCGCTGCGCGTCGTGGCAACGACCGTCTACGCTAGAGGCCTGCTGAAGCATCGATTTCGACGGCCGCGTCCACCTGCACCTCGACCTCGGCAACTTCGAACAGATCCTGCACCGGCTCGACTGTCCAGGGCATGTGCTTGGCGCGCGCAGCCGCAACGGGGGCGAAGAAGCTGCGGTGATGGATCGTGGGGCCGAGGCGGTCGAGCGCGGCGAGATGCTCGGGGACGGCGTAGCCCTTGTGCTGCTCGAAGCCGTAGCCGGGGCAGTCCTGCGCCAGCGCGCACATCAGGCGGTCGCGCGTCACCTTGGCGACGATGGAGGCAGCCGCAATCGACAGCACGATACCGTCGCCGCCGATCACCGCCTCGCAGTCGCACGCCGTGTCGAGCCGGTCGCGGCCGTCGACGAAGACGTGGCGGGGCGCCTCGGGCAGCGCCACCACCGCGCGCTTCAGCGCCCAGAGCGAGGCCCGCAGGATGTTGTCGCGGTCGATTCGCGCCGTGGATGCGACGGCAACCGAGACCTGTGCGGTGGCGCAGATCCTGTCGAACAGCTTTTCGCGCTCCTCGGCGGTCAGCCGCTTGGAATCGTCGATGCCGCGCGGGATGCGGTCGGGATCGAGAATCACTGCGGCCGCGACCACGGGACCGGCCAGCGGTCCTCGGCCGGCCTCGTCACAGCCCGCAACCGGCCAGACGCCGCGCTTGATCAGCGCGCGCTCGCGGCGGAAACTTGGCGATGTAACCGCGATGATGGCTTTCTTGCCGACCGCGGCCTTGGCAGGCGCAGCCTTCTTCTCGGCAGCCTTCGCATCCTCGGTAGGCTTTGGGGCGGACTTGTCTCGAATCATGGCCGGGATCGTGCGCAAGCAGCCTCACTCGCGCAACCGGGAACCCCTGACAATTCCCGTTATTCAGGCCGCCCTATTCCGCCAGGTGCACCCGCCGGTCGTCGCCGACCTCGATACCGGGCGCGACCACGACCTCCCAGGGATGGCCGTCGGGATCGGCGAAATAGCCGGAATAGCCGCCGTAATCGGTCTCGTGCGCGGCCTTCAGCAACTTCGCGCCCTTGCCGAGCACGAAGGCCAGCACCGCATCGACCTCCTCGCGGGTCCGGCAGTTCCAGGCGAGCGTGATGCCGCGGAAGGCCGATGGCCGGGGATCGTCGGGCAACTTGGCGTCGGCTGCGAGCAGATCCCAGGGATACAGTGCGAGCACCGGACCGCCGGTGTCATAAAACGCAACCGCCTCCCCGGTCGCCTTCAGCCGGCGCGAGAAGCCGAGCGCGTCGTAAAAGGCGATGCTGGCCCGGATGTCGCTGACGCCGAGCGTGATAACGGTGAGCCTTGGCATAAGCTCTGGCACCGGAGCCGGCAATTCCTTACTCATGTGACGCCTCTTCCACTTCGTCTCTCAGAACAGGCTTAGCTGCTCGCCGTTCTGCTTCGGCCGCGCAAAGTGATCCGTGGTCAGCTTCGAGCGCCGTTTGTTGAGGCCGAGCCTGTCGCAGGCGATCTCGAAGCGGCGGCCGATGGTCCAGGCCATCGGGCCCGTGCCCTTCATGCGCTCGCCCCATTTGGCGTCGTAGTCGCGGCCGCCGCGCATGTCGCGGATCAGCGTGAAGACGTGGCGATAGCGGTCCGGATAGTTCGCCATCAGCCACTCGCGGAAGAGATCGCGCACCTCCAGCGGCAGCCGCAGCAGCACGTAGGAGGCTTCCTTGACGCCGGCATGGGCGGCGGCATCCAGAATGCGCTCGATCTCGGAATCGTTCAGCGCCGGAATGACGGGCGCGACCATCACGGTGGTCGGAATACCGGCCTCCGAGAGCTGCTTCAACGCCTCGAGCCGCTTCGGCGGTGTCGAGGCCCGCGGCTCCATGGTGCGCGCGAGTTTTGAGTCGAGCGAGGTCACGGAGATCGCGACCTTGGCAAGGTTCCGCTTGGCCATGCGCGCGAGAATGTCGATGTCGCGCACCACCAGCGCCGACTTGGTGACGATGCCGACGGGATGGCCGGTACGCTCCAGCACCTCCAGAATGCCGCGCATGATTTTGCGCTCGCGCTCGATCGGCTGATAGGGATCGGTGTTGGTGCCGATCGCGATCATCCGCGGCTCGTAGCCGGCGGCCGCGAGCTCCTTCTCGAGCAGCGCAGGCGCCTCGGGCTTCACGAACAGCTTCGACTCGAAATCGAGCCCCGGCGACAGACCGAGATAGGCATGGGTCGGCCGCGCGAAGCAGTAGACGCAACCGTGCTCGCAGCCGCGATAGGGATTGATCGAGCGGTCGAAGCCGATGTCGGGGGAATCGTTGCGTGTGATCACCTTGCGCGAGGTGTCGACCGCGACCGTCGTCTTGAACGGCGGCAGCTCTTCCAGGCTCTGCCAGCCATCGTCGAAGGCGACGCGCGCCTCGGCCTCATAGCGGCCGCTGGCGTTGGACTGCGCGCCCCGGCCGCGCCTGCGGGCGCGGTCGATGGCGACGCCAAGCTCGGGAAAGTCAGAGTCCGCACCCGCCGGCTCGGAGGGCGCCTTGACCGGCGGGTGCTTGAGAGCATGAGAGGATGCTGCTGGACTCATGCAGCCAAGATAGCACGCAAAAGGAACAAATCAAGAACGCAAACAAAAAACGTGAAAACAACCCCATGCACAGTAGAGCTGCCCAAACTTCGCGCGCTGACTTTTGACCTCACGCAACACTGCGTGAGCCTGATCCCGTTTGATGCGGGCAAGTATCAATCTTGGGATCGATCTCGCCGGAACTCGGTTGATGACGATCCCGGGTGAAGGTCGGCAGGAACATGACAAATCAACAACAATCGCGCGCGGCGAGCAACGACCTCGATCTCCTCGATCGCTACTGGCGCGCCGCGAACTATCTCTCCGTCGGGCAGATTTATCTCCTGGACAATCCGCTGCTGCGCGAGCCGTTGCGGCCGGAGCACATCAAGCCGCGCTTGCTCGGTCATTGGGGCACGACGCCCGGCCTGAACTTCATTTATGCCCACCTCAACCGCGTCATCCGCGCGCTGGACGTCAGTGTGCTCTATGTCTGCGGTCCCGGCCATGGCGGCCCCGGCATGGTCGCCAACACCTATCTGGAAGGCAGCTACAGCGAGATCTATCCGGACATCGCGCGCGATGCGGACGGATTGCGAAAGCTTTTCAGACAGTTCTCCTTTCCCGGCGGCATTCCGAGCCATGCGGCGCCGGAAACGCCGGGCTCGATCCACGAGGGCGGCGAGCTCGGCTACGCGCTGGTGCACGCCTATGGCGCAGCGTTCGACAATCCCGATCTGATCGTTGCCTGCGTCGTCGGCGACGGCGAGGCCGAGACCGGCCCGCTGGCAGCGTCCTGGCACTCCAACAAGTTCATCAATCCCGCCCATGACGGCGCGGTTCTGCCGATCCTGCATCTCAACGGCTACAAGATCGCCAACCCGACCGTGCTCGGGCGAATGCCCGACAGCGAGATCCGCGATCTCTTCCGTGGGTTCGGCCACGAGCCGCTGTTTGTGGAAGGCGACGATCCCAAATTGATGCACCAGGCCATGGCCGATGCGTTCGATGTCGCGTTCGCCAGCATCCGCTCGATCCAGCAGCACGCCCGGGACGGCAAGAAGAGCGTCGAGCGGCCGCGCTGGCCGATGATCGTGCTGCGCAGCCCGAAGGGCTGGACCGGCCCGAAGGAGGTCGACGGCAAGAAGGTCGAAGGCTTCTGGCGCGCGCATCAGGTTCCCGTTGCGAGCTGCCGCGAGAACCCGGCGCACTTGAAGATCCTCGAAGACTGGATGCGCAGCTACGAGCCGGAAAAACTGTTCGACACGAGCGGCGCGCTCATTCCCGAGCTTCAGGCGCTCGCACCCGACGGCATCCGCCGTATGGGCGCCAATCCGCATGCCAATGGCGGCCTGCTGAAGAAGGAGCTGAAGCTGCCGGACTTCCGCAGCTTTGCACTCGACGTGCCACAGCCCGGCAGCGTCACGGGAGAGGCAACACGCGAGCTCGGCAAATTCCTGCGCGACGTCATCCGCCTCAACGCCGGGGAGCGCAACTTCCGTATCATGGGCCCGGACGAGACCGCCTCAAACCGGCTGGACGCCGTATTCGAGGCGACCGAACGGGCCTGGATGGAGCCGATCGAAGCCTACGACGTGCATCTCGCGCAGGACGGCCGCGTGATGGAGGTCTTGAGCGAGCATCTCTGCCAGGGCTGGCTGGAGGGTTATCTGCTCACCGGACGGCACGGCTTCTTCTCCTGCTACGAGGCCTTCATCCACATTGTCGATTCCATGTTCAACCAGCACGCCAAATGGCTGAAGGTGACGCGACATCTGCCATGGCGGCGTCCGATCGCCTCGCTCAATTATCTCCTGACCTCGCATGTCTGGCGTCAGGACCATAATGGCTTCAGCCATCAGGATCCGGGCTTCGTCGATCTCGTCGCCAACAAGAAGGCCGACATCGTCCGCATCTATTTCCCGCCGGATGCCAACACCCTGCTGTGGATCGCCGACCACTGCCTGCGAACCTACAACCGCATCAACGTCATCGTTGCCGGCAAGCAGCCCGCGCCGCAATGGCTATCGATGCAGGAGGCGGCGACACATTGCGATGCCGGCATCGGCATCTGGACCTGGGCCGGCAACGAGGACGCGAATGGGGAGCCCGACGTGGTGATGGCCTGCGCCGGCGACGTGCCGACACTGGAGACCCTCGCCGCCGTCGACCTGCTGCGCAAGGCGCTGCCGGACCTCAAGATCCGCGTCGTCAACGTCGTCGACCTCATGACGCTGCAACCGAGCGAGCAGCATCCGCACGGCCTGTCCGACCGCGACTTCGACAGCCTGTTCACATCGGACAAGCCCGTGATCTTCGCCTACCACGGCTATCCCTACCTTATCCACCGCCTCACCTATAACCGAACCAACCATGCCGGCATGCATGTGCGCGGCTTTGCCGAGGAAGGCACCACCACGACGCCGTTCGACATGGTCGTGCTCAACGAGCTCGATCGCTATCACCTCGCGATCGAGGCGATCGAGCGCGTGCCGGGGCTTGCGACCAGGGCCGCGCAGGTCAAGCAGCAGTTCCGCGACAGGCTGATCGAGCATGCGCGTTACGTGCGCGAGCACGGCGAGGACATGCCGGAGATTCGCGACTGGGTCTGGCCGGGCAAGACGGGTTGACGTCGTGGCGGCGTCGGTCCTCGTCCTCAATGCAGGCTCGTCGAGCATCAAGTTCGGCCTGTTCGATATCGCAGGAGCCGAGCCTGCCTTGCTCTGCAAGGGCCTGCTCGACGAGCACGAGGCAAAACCCCGGCTCGTCGTGAAGGGCCCCGCGGGCCAAGATCTGTTCGAGACGCAGAGGGACACTGACAGCGGCCATCTGTTCGCCGACGTGCTCGGCTTTATTGACGATCATTTCGAAGGCCGCTTGCGCGCGGTCGGCCATCGCGTGGTCTATGGCGGTCGGGACTATTCCGGCCCGATCGAACTGACGGATGATGTCTACGCAAAGCTGGAGGCGCTGACGCCGCTCGCGCCGCTGCATCAGCCCCGCTGCCTTGAACCCGTTCGCACCATCGGCGCAATCAGGCCCGAGCTGACGCAGATCGCCTGTTTCGATACCGCCTTCCATCACGGCATCACGCCGCCCGCGAGCCGCTTCGCGATCCCGCGGCATTTTGAGGAACGCGGCATCCGGCGCTACGGCTTTCACGGCCTCTCGTTCGAATATGTCGCGGGTCGTCTGGCGGAAATCGCACCTGAGCTCGCCACGAAGCGCACTGTCGTCGCGCATCTCGGCAACGGCGCGAGCCTGTGCGCCCTGCGCGACGGACGCAGCGTCGACACCACGATGGGACTGACGCCGCTCGATGGCCTCGTGATGGGGACGCGAAGCGGCACGATCGATCCCGGCGTGCTGCTCTATCTGCAGCAGCACGAGAAGATGAGTGTCGAAGACGTCCAGCACCTGCTCTATCACCAGTCAGGCTTGCTCGGCGTTTCCGGCATCTCCGCCGACATGCGCACACTGCTTGCGAGCCGCGAGAGTGCTGCACGCGACGCCGTCGATCTCTTCACCTTCCGCGCGGCGCAGGAGATCGCGATGATGGCCAATACGCTCGGTGGTATCGACTCCCTGGTCTTCACCGGCGGCATCGGCGAGCATGCCGGGGAAATCCGCCGCGCGATCGGCGAACGCCTCGCCTGGCTCGGCGTGCGCATCGATGCGGCTGCGAATGATGCCGCGCGCGAGCGGATCGGCAGTGACGACAGTGCCGTCGATGTGTTCGTCATTCCGACCAAGGAGGAACTGACGATCGCACGGCATTGCGCGGTGATGCTACGAGCGAGCTGAGAGACCCGGTCGGCCACTGCCGAAATGATCATGGTGCGCAGAGCAGGTGACTTCGCCATCGCTTCGCGCACCATGTGTCAACCGAGTCGGGCCGCTCAGTACGGAGAGTATCCGCCCGGGCAAACATAGTTTCCGTAAGCGTCATAGCCGCAGCCGCTGCGGTAGTAGGAACCCGCCGCAGCCGCGCCGACCGCAGCGGCCCCAACAGCCGCCGCACCGGCCCCGTAGCGGTACCCGCGATACCCCGCATAAGCACCCCGATAGCCGTAGCGCCCACCGCGCACGGCAACAGCACCGCCCCGGTATCCGCGGGCAGCGACCGCGCCCCCGCGGTAGCCTCCCGCCCGCACGGCACCGCCGTGGAAACCTCCAGCGCGCACGCCGCCGCCGCGACCGCCGCGAGCAGATGCATCATCGGGAGTGAGAGTGACCAGCAGCATGGCTGCGGCCGCCGAAGCGATGAGAACTCGACGCAACATCAGCGTACTCCTTCTTCGAACGAGGAATCCGCGGAACCTGCACATCGCGTTGACCGCGGGTCCGATCGAAGTCTCGTGCGCTGGAGCTTCGCGCCGTTGATTTGGATCAAGCCAAAATGTTCATCTACGTGAACGACTGTTCCTTTTTCACGCCGCCCGCACGAGCGCGCGCAACCGGAACTAGTGCGTCCCGGCAAAGATCTGGACGCACCCAATCACCACCTCGATCAAGATCAGCACCACCACCGCGATTTCGAGCCGGAGGGAGCGCTGGGTGTCGATGATGTCGGTCAGCGCATCCGCCGTCTCCGCAACGACCGTGAGCTTGCGCTCGAGCGTGTCGAGACGCTCCTTCAGCTCGTACTCGTCTTCGAGGCGCGCATAGAGGCGGTCGAGCTGCGGCTTTTCCCAGAGCGCATCGGGCTTCTCGGCGACCGCGACGCGGCCGGCGACGCGCTGCTGGACGAGCAGCGCGTTGCCGATGAGTTGCAGGATGCCCTTGCGCCGCCGCGACGTGCGGCCTTTCTCGGCGAGCTCGCGGGCAAAGGGCTCGATGACATCGAAGACCGCAGCGACGCGTCGCTCATCGCGCGCCAGCGACGTGCTCTTGGCGAGCGTGTCCGCGATCAGCAGCAGCCGTTCGTCGGAAAACTTGGAGAGAGTGATCGGCCCGCCGGGCTGGATCGCCTCGGTGGTCTCGTCCTTGCAGAGCTGTGCCTGCGCGATCTCCTCCTCGAAGGGGCTGAGCTCGCCGGTGACGCGGGACTTCAGGCTATCGAGCAGCACCTTCTCCTCGGAGGGAAGAAGGCCAATCAGCACCACGACGCCGTAGCGGAAGATCACGGCGAGGCCGGCATGGACGCGAAAGGCAGCGGGCGTCGAGGAGACCGCCGGACCGAGTTCGAGCCCCGACGGATTGATGCGTTCGCCCAGCATCACGGCGCGGATCCGCAAGGTCGGCGCGGCGTCCGGCTTCGGCGATGCAGATGTCGCAGACATGGGAAGCTGATCGGCGGTCATTGGACATATCTCGCTTTGCGCAACGGCGGCTGCATGTTCTTCCCGTCCGCACGGGAACAGCGCCGTCACTCCGACGATATCGGCAGAGAAACACCCCGTTTGAAGCTCACCAAACGGAAAATCGCCGAAACATTCGGCAATCTGGCCACCCCGCGGACGACATATTCGACTGCTGCGGGTGGGCGCCGGTTTACCATCGCATGCCGCGCAGCCTGCGAAAAGTTGCACTCGGCACCGCAGCGTGTTTATGACAACATCATAACGAGTTACGCTTCTCCCGAATTGCGGACATCGAAGTCTCAATCATGCTGAGCGTCATCATTCCGACCGAAGGCGTCGAGCAGACCGCGGTCGCAACTCTGGCCGCGCTGGTCCCCGGTGCTGCGGCGGGCGTCATCAAGGAAGTCCTGCTGGTCGACGGCACCCGTAACGGCGTCATCGAGCGCGTTGCCGACGTCGCCGGCTGCCGCTTCGTCGATTGCGAGGGGTCGTCGCAAGGCGCGGCGCTGGCCGCCGGCGCGCGCGAGGCCCGTTCGCCCTGGCTGATGTTCCTCCCCGCCGGCGCGGTGCTCGACACGGGCTGGATCGACGAGACCACCCAGTTCATCCAGGCCGTCGCGGCCAGCGGCCGCGATCGTGCGGCCGTGTTCCGCTATGCCCGTTCACCCTACTCTGATACCGGATTCCGCGACGTCCTGTGGTCCGTGGCGCGCAAGCTGGTCGGCCCCCTCAGCGATCAGGGGCTTTTGATCGCGCGCGATCATTACGACCGGATCGGCGGTTACCTGCCCCAGGCCCGCCGTTCCGAGGCGCGGCTGCTCAGGCGGCTCGGCCGCTCCTCCCGGACCATGCTGCGCAGCCGGATCGTCATGGTTGCGTGAGGCATCAGATACTTGCCAAAGTCAAATAATTATTTGACAATGGCAAGTACTGAGGTGTCCGATGTCAATCGATGGTACCGACGACCAGATCGCAGCGGTTCGCTCCTTCAACCGCTTCTACACCCGCAAGCTCGGTGTGCTCGACCAGCACTTGGGCGAGAGCCCGTTCTCGCTCAGCGAGGCCCGCGTGCTCTATGAGCTCGCGCATCGCGACGACCTCTCGGCGAAAGAGATCGGCAGCGACCTCGGTCTCGACCCCGGCTATCTCAGCCGCATCGTCCAAAGCTTCGACGAGAAGGGGCTGATCACACGAACGCCCCTGCCCGCGGATCGCCGGCAATACCAGCTCAGCCTCACCGCCAAGGGCCGCCAGACCTTTGCCAAGCTGAACCTGGGCTCGCAAAACGAGGTCGCCGCAATGCTGGCCCGGCTTTCGGCCGGCGATGCCACGCGGCTCACGCAGGCGATGGCGACCATTGAGACCGTGCTGGAGCCACGTCAGAACCAGCGCGCTTCCGTCGTGCTACGCAGCCATCGCATCGGCGACATGGGCTGGGTCATCTCCAAGCAAGCGGCCGCCTATGCTGCGGACTACAATTGGGACATCAGCTACGAGGCGCTGATCGCCGAGATCTGCGCCCAATTCATCAAGAACTATGATCCTGCGCGCGAGCACTGTTGGATCGCGGAAGTCGGCGGCGAGCCGGTCGGCTCGGTCTTCCTGGTCAAGGCCACGGACGAGCTCGCCAAGCTGCGGCTGTTGCAGGTGGAGAAGAAAGCGCGGGGGTTAGGTGTCGGCCGCGCGCTGGTCGAGCAATGCATCCAGGGCGCGCGCGAGCGAGGCTACAAGAGGATGACGCTGTGGACGCAGAGCATCCTGGTCGCCGCACGCGGTATCTACAAGAGCGCCGGCTTCGAGCTCGTGAAGGAGGAGAAGCACCACAGCTTCGGTGCGGATCTGGTCGGCGAGACCTGGGAGCGGAATCTGTAGCCGCGCGACGCGCGATGCGGATTGCGGAGTGATGCGCATGAATGTGCCCTCTCCCCTTGCGGGAGAGGGCAGCTCCGCCAGTAGAGGCAGACTCACTGGGGTGAGGGGTATGTCTCCTCGCATTCCGTGCGGATGGATACCCCTCATCCGGCGCCATAGCCGAAGCTTCGCTTCGGCGTTCTTCAAAACGGCGGCCGAAGGCCGCCTATGCCACCTTCTCCCGCAAGGGGAGAAGGGAAAAAAGGAAATTACACCGTCGCGCCCTGCGCCTTCGGCCTTCGCAGATGCTCGTCCAGCCGCGGCATGATCTCGACGAAATTGCAGGGGCGCGTGCGGTAGTCGAGTTGCGCCGCTAAAATGCCGTCCCAGCCGTCGCGGCAGGCACCGGGCGAGCCGGGCAGGCAGAAGATGTAGGTGGCGCCCGCAACGCCGGCCGTGGCGCGGCTCTGGATCGTCGAGGTGCCGATCTTGGCGTGGCTCATCATATGGAACGCGATCGAGAAGCCGTCCATGCGCTTCTCGAACAGCGGCTCGATCGCCTCCGGCGTGACGTCGCGTCCGGTGAAACCGGTGCCACCGGTGGTGATGACGACGTCGACGCCGGCATCCGCGATCCAGCGGCGGATCACAGCGCGGATCGCCTCGACGTCGTCGGTGACGATCTCGCGCGCGGCGAGATGATGGCCCGCCGCAGTGAGGCGATCGGCGAGCGTCTGGCCGGATTTGTCATCGGCAAGCGCGCGCGTGTCGGAGACGGTGAGCACCGCGATGTCGAGCGGGACGAACTGTTTTGACTCGTCGATGGAAGCCATTTGCAACCGCACCTTCTATCCCGACCACCGACGTCAGCCTGAGGTGCGCGCGCAAGCGCGCCTCGAAGGATGAGCCGGGGCCCCGCCATCCTTCGAGGCTCGCCGAAGAGGCGAGCACCTCAGGATGACGCCATTACTACTGGACTCACCGAGGCGCAATTGCGCAACATAGCTCACGCTACGCGCCTCCCGGAGCGGCGACTACTACGCCCCGCCACCGAACGTATTGCACGCCTGCACCGTGCCCTGCTGGTAGCCGGTCATGAACCATTGCTTGCGTTGCGCGGCCGAGCCGTGGGTGAAGGAGTCGGGCACGACGCGGCCCGTGGCCTGGCGCTGCAGCGTATCGTCGCCGATCGCGCTCGCCGTGGTCAGCGCGGCGTCGATGTCTCCGGGCTCGAGGAAGTTCGGACGCTTCTTCGCCTCGCGATTGACCCAGACGCCGGACAGGCAATCGGCCTGCAACTCGACCTTCACCTGGAGCGCGTTGGCCTCGGCCTTGCTGCCGGCCTGCTGCTGCAGCCGCGTCACGCGCGGAATGATGCCGAGCAGGTTCTGGATGTGATGGCCGGCCTCGTGCGCGATGATGTAGGCGGTGGTGAAGTTACACGCGGACTTGCCGGAGCAGCCGCGGAAGCGCGTCTCGACTTCGCGGAAGAAGCTGGTGTCGAGGAAGATGGTGCGGTCCGGCGGGCAATAGAACGGACCCATCGCCGACTGCGCCATGCCGCAGCGGCCGCCATTGGTGGCGTTGCGGAACAGGACGACCTTCGGACCGGTATAGCTCTGACCGCTGGCCTGGAAGATCTCGCTCCAGCGATCGTCGATCTCACCGAGGATGCCGGAGATCATGCTGCCGACCTCGTCGGTCGGCGCGCCGCGCTTGGCCGAGGCCGAGGACGACTGGCGATCGGTCTGATAGCTCGGCGCCTGGCCGCCGCCGGTGAGGATCTCGGCACCGCCGATCAGGATGCGCGGGTCGATGCCAAAGGCATAGCCGATCAGGCCGAGCACGATGATGGTACCGATGCCAAGGCCGCCGCCGCCCATCGGCAGGCCGAACCCGCCGCCGCCTCCACCGCCGCCGAATCCGCCACCACCTTCGTCGCGACGATCCTCGACGTCGTCGCTGCGGCGGAAATCATCGTAGCGCATGGCGGTCTTTCCTCAGGTCGTCGGTTGGCGTCATTTGGGCGCAGAAGCGGGAAAGCTCAACGCGCCACATACGTAAAATTTCCGTTGCCTTTATCAATATCGTGGTCGGCAAAAATTGCCTAGTGCGACAGCATGCGACCGCCAGCAATTTTTTCCGAGGGCCAAGCAATTTTTTCCGAGAGAATTTTGGACTCTTTTGGGCTGCATTGCTGCTCCCGCAACGCGAAGAAGCACGAAATACACTGCAAAACACGGCAAATGCAGATGGTGAGTCACGCGCGTCGCAAGATGAACAATCTGCTCACGAAAGCGGCGGGTTAAGTCGATTTTTACTTTGCCGCTGCAATGTAGCGGTCAGTCGGTTGTTTGGTCCCGCGTCGCCGACAGCGTCGCCTGAGTCAGAGTTCTTGAGTCATGGTAGAGTCGCGTCGCGGGGCGTCTGCAAGGGCGCCCCGCACAAACTTTGAGTCTCCGTCGCATCGCATCATTCTCGGCGATTGCGTCGCCGAGATGTCGAAGCTTCAGGCTGGTAGCGTCGATCTGGTGTTCGCAGATCCGCCCTACAATCTCCAGCTCAAGGGCGATCTCAAGCGCCCTGACGAATCCCATGTCGATGCCGTCAACGACGACTGGGACAAGTTCGATTCATTCTCCGCCTATGACGATTTCACCCGCGCCTGGCTGCTTGCGGCCCGCCGCGCGATGAAGCCGTCGGCGACAATCTGGGTGATCGGCTCCTATCACAACATCTTCCGCGTCGGCGCGATCATGCAGGACCTCGGCTTCTGGCTCCTGAACGACATCGTGTGGCGCAAGTCGAACCCGATGCCGAATTTCCGCGGCCGCCGCTTCACCAACGCGCACGAGACCATGATCTGGGCCGCGCGCGACGAAAAGGCCAAGGGCTACACGTTCAACTACGAGGTGCTGAAGGCGGCGAACGAGGACGTGCAGGCACGGTCCGACTGGCTGATCCCGCTCTGCACCGGCGAAGAACGCCTCAAGGGCGCCGACGGCAAGAAGGTGCATCCGACGCAAAAGCCGGAAGGCCTGCTCGCGCGCGTGCTGCTGTCGTCGTCCAAGCCCGGCGATCTCGTCATCGATCCCTTCAACGGCACCGGCACCACCGGCGCCGTCGCCAAACGCCTCGGCCGCTCTTATATCGGTTTCGAGCGCGACAAGACTTATGCAAAGGCCGCCGAAGCGCGCATCGCCAAGGTCGAGCCGCTGCCGGACGAAAGCCTCGCTCCGTTCATGACCGCGCGCGAAGCGCCGCGCGTCGCGTTCTCCGAGTTGATCGAGCGCGGCATGATCATGCCCGGCACGAAGCTGTTCGACGCCAAGAAGAAGCTCGGCGCGCTGGTCCGTGCCGACGGCGCCATCATGTTCGGCGACAAGGTCGGCTCGATCCACCGCATCGGGGCCGTGGCGCAAGGCGCGCAGGCCTGCAACGGCTGGACCTTCTGGCACGTCGAGACCAAGAAGGGTCTCAAGCTGATCGATGAGCTCCGCGCCGAGATCCGCGCGGGGATGGGGGCGGAGTAGATCCTCGCCGTCGTCATTCCCGGGGCGCGCGCAAGGCGCGCGAGCTATGATGCGCAATTGCGCATCTGAGAATCCATCGAACCACAGCCTATGCCGCCCAATGGATTCCGGGCTCGCGCCAAGAGGCGCGCCCCGGAATGACAGCGGCGGCAGTTGAAACCCGCCCCCGCCAGGACTAGATTCGCCCGATCAGCCGTCCTGACCGGTTTGCTCCCATGCGACGACAGTCCGAGACATTGCTGCTGGTGCCGCTGCTGCCGATCTTCCTGCTCGGCATGTTTCCGATGTTCCTGATCGCCCTGCTCGGATTTTTCGGCCTCGCGCTGTTCGGCGTGCTGGTGATTTGCGTCGGGCTCGCCAGCAGCAACGAAGCGCACGACAATTTCAATCACGACGTCATCGTGCACGGCTATGCGCGCGGATCGGAGCGCGCGGCGCGGGCGTCCGACATGCATCTCGCGGCGCGCCTCGGCTTGCGACTGGAGGCGGTCGGCGCCGCGATGGTTGTTACGGCCGCGATCGGGCTTTGTTACGCCGGCTGATCTGCGTGGCGCGCAGATACCGCACGGCAAACTCGCCGGTTGCTCTCCCGCGACGGGTTCGGGCAAGAGAAGGGCGCCAGCGGCACTTACGCCGCGTTCGCTCTCGGCCAACCAACCCTTGCCAACCCTCGGGGAGATGATCGATGCTCAAATTCTATTTCAACGGCTCGCCGAACCCGACCAAGGTCGCGCTCTATCTCGAGGAGTCCGGCCTGCCCTACGAGCCGGTGAAGATCGACACCCGCACGGGCGAGCAATTCACGCCGGAATTCCTGAAGATCAATCCGAACGGCAAGGTGCCGGCGATCGACGATGGCGGCACGATCGTCTTCGACAGCAACGCCATCCTGCTCTATCTCGCCGAGAAGACCGGCAAGTTCCTGCCTGCCGCCAATGTGCGCGGCGAGATGCTGTCCTGGCTGATGTTCATCGCCACCGGCGTCGGGCCGTATTCGGGCCAGGCCGTGCACTTCAAGCATTTCGCGCCGAAGGACCAGAACCACGACTACGCCCATAACCGCTACCAGTACGAGACCGACCGCCACTACAAGATCCTCGACGGTCACCTCCAAGGCCGCCGCTACATGGTCGGCGACAGCTATTCGATCGTCGACATGGCGCTGTGGGGCTGGGCGCGGATGGTGCCGTTCAAGCTCGGCGACAACGCCTTCGCGCGCTACCCGAACGTCAAGCGTCTGGTGGATGAGATCTCGGCACGCCCCGCGGCGGCGCGCGCGATCGCGCTGAAGGACAAGTTCACCTTCAAGGCGGAGATGGACGACGAGGCGCGCGGCAACATGTTCAAGCACATGACGACCAGGGTCGCCTGACCGTCCACGCTTTCAACGCAGGTCCACGCACATGCGCGTGGACCTTTGCTTTTTGGGAGATCCGCGCCGATCAGGCGGCGTGGACCGAGTTCAGGAACTTGCTGACTTCGAGCTTGAGGCGGTTGCTGTCCGAAGACAGCGAGCGCGCCGCCGAGAGCACCTGCGAGGAGGCCGAGCCGGTCTCGGAGGCGCCGCGCTGCACGTCGCCGATATTGGACGACACCCGCTGCGTACCATGGGCCGCCTGCTGGACGTTGCGGGAAATCTCCTGCGTCGCCGCACCCTGCTCTTCCACGGCAGCGGCAACCGCCGACGAGATTTCCGACAGACGTTCGATGGTGCCGCTGATCTCCCTGATGGCACCGACCGACTGCTCGGTGGCGACCTGGATGCTCGAAATCTGCTGGCCGATCTCGCCGGTCGCTTTCGCGGTCTGCTCGGCCAGCGCCTTCACCTCGGAGGCGACCACGGCAAAGCCGCGGCCCGCTTCGCCCGCGCGCGCGGCCTCGATGGTCGCATTCAGCGCCAGGAGGTTGGTTTGGCCTGCGATCGTGTTGATCAGCTCGACCACATCGCCGATGCGGGCGGCCGCCTTGGAGAGCTCGCCGACGCGTTCGTTGGTCCGGCTCGCCTGGCCGACGGCCTCGCCGGCGATGCGCGCCGATTCCTGCACCTGGCGCGCGATCTCGCTGACCGAGGAGGACAGTTCCTCGGTCGCCGAGGCAACCGCCTGCACGTTGGCCGAGGCCTCCTGCGAGGCACTGGCCACCTCGGTGGACAGATCCTGGGCGCGCGAGGCGGTCGTGGTCAGTGTTCCGGCGGATGCTTCGAGCTCGTTCGACGCCGACGACACCGTGTTCACGATCTCGCCGACGGCGCGCTCGAACTGGTTGGCGAGGTTTCTCATATCCGCCTTGCGGCTCTCGGCCTGCCGGGCCTCGACCTCGACCTGCTCGTGGCGCAGGCGCTCGGTCTCCACCATGCTCTCCTTGAACACCTGGATCGCCTTGGCCATGTCACCGATCTCATCGCGATTGCCGCGGCCGGGGATCTCGACCTTGAGATCGCCGCTCGCGAGCCTGCCCATCGCGCGGGTCATAACGGTCAACGGTCCGGCGATGCTGCGGCCGATCAGGAAGGCGACGAGGGCGCCGAAGAGAACGGCGAGACCGCCCGCCATCTGTTGAATCCACGTCGTGCTGGCGATGACGCCGTCTGCGGCCGCGCGCGATTTCTGGTAGTCGGCCTTCAATCCGGTTTCCGCCACCTTGAGCTTGTCGACGCTGTCGCTGATCAGCGGCGCGATCTCGTTGCGGTAGATTTCATCGGCCTGGAGGATTGCGGCGGAGGTCGTCTCGAAGGCGCCCTTGTAGGCCGCAAGTGAACTCTTCACCGGCCCGAACGCGGCCTTGACCTCGTCCGGCAGACCGGCCTCCCCGAGTGACTTAAGCGCTTGCTGCGCCCGGTCAACATTGGTCCTGAAGGTCGCCGGCCCCTTTGCATCCCGAACGGCGAGAAAGCGCCAGTTTGCGACACGAACCAGCAGGATCTTGGATTCGAGATCGGCGACGGGAGCGAGCACGCTGGTATCGCCGGTTTCGCGGGCGGCGTCGACCAGCTTGCCGGTGTTGGCGGTCAGTTGGTCGCCGCCAGTCAAGAGAACGGCCTTGCCTTTCGTCGTCTCGTTGACCGCGGCGCCCATGCGTTCGCGCTGGGCCTTCATCTTTCCGATGTCGCCGACCATGCCGTTGTAGATCTTGAGCCGCTCCTCCGAGATCGTCGACTGGGCTGCGGCCCTCAGCAGCTCGACCGTGGCGGCCTCCCGCTCCGCAGCTTCCTTGAAGGCGGGCTCGTTGGCATCATAGATGTAGCGCAGGTTCGCGCGCCTGAGCGCCTGGAGGTTGATCGAGATTTCCTGGACGCGCGCCGTATTGTCCGAGAGCGTGGACAGTCGCGTCATCTGGGCCTGGACGGCCCACAGATTCCAGACTGCGACCACGGCCATGATCAAGCCCATGGCCACCAGAAGCGAAAACCCGGCGTAAAGACGACCCCGGATCTTCAAACGCAAGCTCGGCATCTTCGTTGTCCATCCATTGAAAGAGAAACGGAGCAACCGAACGCTTCTCCAGACTGCACGAACACATCGATGCAATCAAATCAGGCTTCGTGCTGCGTCGTCACACAATGGGGAACAATCGTTAATTGACGTTGTATTTTACCGGCGTTGAATACGGATAAGTCACCGCAAGATCGATGAGAGCGACGATCCGCCGGCAAGTTTGCAATCAACCGCACAGGAATTGCGCAGCCTCCACTCGCTGCATACAGCAGACCACCGTTGCGGCCTGATTGCGCTACATCATCAACGGATCCACGCGCATGCGCGTGTATCCTTGCTTTCGAATCGCTTGTTCTTGAAGTGACCCCGAAGGTCAGGCGGCGTGGACCGATTCCAGGAATTTTGCGACTTCCTGCTTCAGGCGGCTGCTATCTGAAGACAGCGAACGTGCCGCCGACAGCACCTGCGAAGAGGCCGAGCCGGTCTCGGAGGCGCCGCGCTGGACGTCGCCGATATTGGTCGAGACACGCTGGGTGCCGTGCGCCGCCTGCTGGACGTTGCGCGAGATCTCCTGCGTCGCCGCGCCCTGCTGCTCCACCGCAGCGGCAACCGTCGAGGAGATTTCCGACAGCCGCTCGATGGTGCCGCTGATCTCCCTGATGGCGCCGACCGATTGCTCGGTGGCGGCCTGGATGCTGGAGATCTGCTGGCCGATCTCACCGGTTGCTTTCGCGGTCTGCTCGGCAAGCGCCTTCACCTCGGAAGCGACCACCGCAAAGCCGCGGCCGGCATCGCCCGCGCGCGCGGCCTCGATGGTGGCGTTGAGCGCGAGCAGGTTGGTCTGGCCGGCGATGGTGTTGATCAGCTCGACCACGTCGCCGATGCGGGCGGCCGCCTTGGACAGCTCGCCGACGCGCTCGTTGGTCCGGCTCGCCTGGCCGACGGCCTCGCCGGCGATGCGCGCCGATTCCTGCACCTGGCGGGCGATCTCGCTGACCGAGGAGGAGAGCTGCTCGGTCGCCGAGGCAACCGCCTGCACGTTGGCCGAGGCCTCCTGCGAGGCGCTGGCAACTTCGGTCGACAGATCCTGGGCCCGCGAGGCAGTCGTGGTCAGCGTGCCGGCCGACGCTTCGAGCTCGTTCGATGCCGACGACACGGTGTCGACGATCTCGCCGACCGCCTGCTCGAACTGGTCGGCGAGACGGACCATATCCTTCTTGCGGCTCTCGGCCTGCCGCGCCTCGATCTCGGTCTGCTCGTGGCGCAGGCGCTCGGTCTCGACCATGTTGTCCTTGAACACCTCGATCGCCTTGGCCATGTCGCCGATCTCGTCTTGCTTGCCGCGGCCGGGAATCTCGACCGCGAGATCGCCGCCGGCGAGCAGCCCCATCGCGCGCGTCATCGAGGTCAGCGGGCCGACGATACTGCGGGCGATCAGGAAGGCGACGATCAATCCGAACAGCGTGGCAAGGCCGCCCGCGATCTCCTGCACGGTCGTGGTGCCGTCGATCACGGCCTCGGCCTGGCTGCGCGAATCCTTGTAGTCCTTTTTGAGGGCGGCTTCGGCGACCTTGAGCTTGCCGATGCTCTCGACGATGAGGGGTGCGAGATTCTTGTGGTAGATCTCGTCGGCCTGGAGCATCGCCGCCGACGTGGTTTCGAACGCGGATTTGTAGATTCCAAGCGAGGTCTTCACCGGCGCGAGCGTGGTGCGCAATTCGGTTGCCTGCGGGCTCTTCTCGAGCGCCGCGAGCCGCTGCGAGGCCCGGTCCACATTGGTCCTGAAATTGGCGGGACCCTTGGTGTCGCGCAGGGCCAGGAAGCGCCAGTTCGCGATCTGGACGAGCAGCAGCCTGGATTCGAGGTCCGCGACCAGGGACGCGGTGTCCTCGTCGACGGCTGCGCGCGCCATGTCGCTCAGCTTGTTCATCTTGACGGTCAGTTCGTCGCCGCTCGGCAGCAGCGTCGCCTTGCCCGTCCGCGCCTCGTTGACGGCATCGCCGAGATTGTCGCGCAGGCTTTTCATCTTGGCGATGTCGGCGATCAGATCGTTGTAGAGCCTGCGCCGCTCCTCGGAGACCGTTCCCTTGGCGCCGACCTGCAGCAGCTCTGTCGCCGCCGCCTCGCGCTCGGAGGCCTCCTTCATCGCAGCTTCATTGGCGTCGTAGATGTAGCGCAAATTGGCGCGCTGGATTGCCTGAAGGTGGGTCGAGATCTCCAGAACCCGCGCGGTGCTGTCCGAAAACGCCGAGGCTTTTGCGACCTGGTCCTGCACGGACCGCAAATTCCAGATGGCGATCACCGCCATCACAAGACCAACCGCCACCAAGGCCATGAAGCCGGCATAGAGACGGCCCCTGATCCGCAAACGAAAGCTCGGCATTCCCACTATCCACCCAGATGCATGTGACTTCGGATGGACGCACAACTCCGGCGATCGTCACGGCCACCCCGGCAGCCGCGCGTCACGCCAGGCACGACTCACGCTGCACCGCGACACAATGCGGGACACTTGTTAATTGAACCTTCTAATTTTACGCGCATGTCTGCATAGCCCAGCACAAAGTCTGCTGATTTTATCGGCAGCTGCGCAAGGCTTCGGCGCGAGGCCCGCAGACGCATGCGGAGTGCTGCATGTGACGTCCAGATGAATGTTTATTGAGCGGCCGCCTGCGTCAATTTGCCAGCCGCGTTCTCGACCACCTCCAGCGCGTCGGGCTTCTGGATCACCGGCGCCGAGGCCAGCCAGCATGAAATTCCCAACGGAGGCGAGGCAACGCGCCCCGCCTCCGCCTTTCTCTATCTTCGCCGCCGGGGCTTAAGCAGCTCGTACTCGATCTCCGCCCGGGTCATCCCGCAGTCCTGCAGCTCTCGTTCGGTCATGGCGGCGAGGTGGCGGCGGTGCCGGAACCGCTCGCGCCTGAAACGAACGATCTCCACCAGCGCCCGGCAGGTCCGCACGACCATAGCCGGCCGTGATGGATGGCAGCGTCCAGCGGAGGCAATCCTGCTCGACCCGCTCAGCTCGCGGCCCTCACCGGCGTTTGCGGAAACGGACCGAGCGCCTTCTCGGTCAACACCGAGTCGCAATACTCGCGGATCTCCTTGATCTTGCCGTTCTCGAACTGGAACACGAGGCAATAGTCATTGTCGTAGCGCACGCCCTCGGGCGTGACGTTGTCGCCCTTGGCTTCGACCACGACGATATCGCCGTCGGCGATGAAGCGCTCGGCGACCGTGCGCGTCCGGTCGCGCAGGCGGGTGCGCACATAGCCGTGCAGATCGTTGAGGATGGCTTCCTTGCCGGTGAAGGTGCGCGACCAGGAATACTGGCCGGTCACGATCCATCTGGCGTCGTCGGCAAGGCTTGCGGTGAACAGGGAGCGGTCGCGCACCGCCGGGTCGGGGCTGGCGGCAGCGGCGAAAATATCCTGCATCAGTTTCTTGTTGGCGCTCGCACTCATGGCGGCATCTCCGTTTGGTGGCAACGCGGAGAACATCGCCGCGAGAGGAGAATTCTTCAAATCGATAGCCAATATGATATCTATTCACCTCATGAATTTGAATTCGCTCGACCTCAATCTACTGACCGCGCTCGACGCGCTGCTGCGCGAGGCCAATGTCAGCCGCGCGGCCATGAGGATCGGCCTGTCGCAACCCGCGACGAGCCACGCACTACAGCGTCTGCGCGACATCTTTGGCGATCCGCTGCTGGTGCGCACCGGCGCGCGGATGGAATTGACGCCGCGGGCACAGGCGCTGCGCGCGCCGCTGGCGCAGGCGCTCGACCAGGTGCGCGGACTGTTCGTGCCTGATGAGTTCGATGCCGCACGCAGCGAGCGGTCATTCCGCCTGATGATGCCGGATCTCGCGGTCGAGCTGTTGATGCCGCCACTGATGGAGAAGGTGACGCGCCTTGCGCCCAACGTCCGCATCGACGTGGTGCCGTGGCGGGGACCTGCGATCTTCCACGCCGAGTTCGCGCGCACCATCGACCTCGTGATCTCGATCGGCAACGCCTTCAAGGGCTTTCACCGCCAGTTGCTCTACACCGACAGCGATGCGCTGGCGGTGCGGCGCGGCCATCCCGCAGGCGCCAAGCTGAAGCGGCGCGAGGCGTTCCTCGCCGCGCGCCATGTCGGGGTCATCATCCGCGGCAACAGCGAGGATCTGATCGACACCTGGTTGCGCACCAAGGGCATCGAACGGCACATTTCGCTGGTGGTGTCGGGCTATCTCGAAGCCCTGCACGTCGCCGCCCGCACCGACCTCGTCGCCTTCGTGCCGCGCCGGCTGATCGCAGCGCTGTCAAGGCAGCTCGGCCTCGTCACGGTGGCGCCGCCGCTCGACCCCGGGATGGACGAGCAGTTCATGTTCCATCCGACGCGGGCGCAGATGGACCCGGGCTCGATCTGGCTCAGGCGGTTGATGCTGGAGACGGGACGAGAGCTAGAGCAAGCCAAGCGCTGAGTAGGATGCGCCCTCAGCAAGTACGGTGTCGTCCCGGACAAGCACAGCGAAGCGGAGCGCCGATCCGGGACCCATAACCACAGGGCGTGGTTTGGCGATGATTCGTGGTTGTCAGCTCGTACCGCAACTTCTCCCTGTGGTTATGGGTCCCGGGTCTGCGCTTACGCTTGCCCGGGACGACACCGAGTTTGTTACGCCTTCTGCGCGTCCATCACCTTGCGCACCGCCGGGCGGTCCGACATGCGCTTGAAATGGTCCGCGATCTTCGGCGTGGCATTGATGTCGACGCTATCGCCCTCGAGCCAGGTCGAGAGCGTGTAGAGATAGGGATCGCAGATCGTGAACTGATCGCCCATCACCCACGGCCCCTTGAACATCTTCTGCTCGATCAGCTTGAAGCAGGCGCCCATGGTCTTCGGAACCATCGCCTTCATGTCGGCGAACGAGCTCTCATCCGCCGCCCAGCGCGCGCCGCGCATCTTGTGGGCGTGATTGATGTGCACGGTCGAGCAGAGATAGGAGTTGAACGACTGCACTTGCGCGAAGTCGAAGGGATCGTCGAGCGGCGCGAGCTTCGCCTTGGGGAGGGTCTGCGCGATATAAGCCAGCATCGCCGGCGTCTCGGTCAGCACGCCGCGGTCGGTCACCAGGGCCGGCACGCGGCCCTTCGGATTGATGGCGAGGTAGTCCGGGCTATTCTGCTGGTTGTCCTTGAAGCTGATCCGTTCGGCCGCGTAGTCGGCGCCGGCCTCTTCCAGGGTGATATAGGTGGCAAGCGCGCAGGTGCCGGTGGCGTAGTAGAGCTTGAGCATGTCGGACCTCATGGGAAAGCTGGAAATTAACGGCTGTCGGCCGCAAGGTCCATAGCACGACTTTCTCTTCGCAGTTGCCCACCGCCGCCCGCCTGTGCCAAGACGCCCGCAACTGGAGGGGTTTTGTCATGACGGTACTCATCGCCGGTGGCGGCATCGGCGGGCTGACGCTTGCGCTCAGCCTGCATGGAATCGGCGTTCCCGTAAAAGTGTTCGAGAGCGTCGCCGAGCTGAGGCCGCTCGGGGTCGGCATTAACGTGCTGCCGCATGCGGTGCGCGAGCTGATCGAGCTCGGGCTGATGGACAAGCTCGATGCCAGCGGCGTGCGGACGCGCGAGCTCGCCTATTTCTCCAAGCACGGCAAGCCGATCTGGAGCGAGCCGCGCGGGCTCGAGGCCGGCTACAAATGGCCGCAGTTCTCGATCCATCGCGGCATGCTGCAGCAGCTCCTGCTCGACACCGCGGTCGAGCGGCTTGGCCGCGACAACATCCTCACCAGCCATCATCTGACCGGCTGGACCGAGACGGCCAGCGGCGTCCGCGCCGACTTCATCGACAAGGCGACCGGCAAGCCTGCCGGGACTCATGAAGGCGCGATCATGGTCGCCGCCGACGGCATCCATTCCGCCGCGCGAGAAAAACTCTATCCCAACGAGGGTCCACCGATCTGGAACGGCCGCATTCTCTGGCGCGGCGTCACACCGTCAAAGGCCTTCCTCAACGGCCGCACCATGATCATGGCCGGCCACGAGATCCTGAAATTCGTCTGCTATCCGATCTCGAAGGAGCCGGATGCCGCAGGCAACCATCTGATCAACTGGGTCGCCGAGCGCCATATGCCGCCGACCTACCAGTGGCGGCGCGAGGACTATAACCGCACCGCGCGGCTGGAAGAATTTCTGCCCTGGTTCGAGAGCTGGCAGTTCGACTGGCTCGACGTGCCCGGCCTGATCAAGAACTGCCCGCACGCCTATGAATATCCGCTGGTCGACCGCGATCCGGTGTCGCAATGGACCTTTGGCAAGGTCTCGCTGATGGGCGACGCCGCGCACCCGATGTACCCGATCGGCTCCAACGGCGCCTCGCAGGCGATCCTCGATGCCCGCACCATCACCCGCGAAATCCTGGCGCACGGCCCGACGCAGGCCGCACTGCTCGCCTATGAGGCCGAGCGGCGGCCTGCGACCACCGACCTCGTTCTGCTCAACCGCAAGAACGGCCCCGAGCAGGTGATGCAGCTCGTCGAGGAGCGCGCGCCCGACGGCTACAACGTGGTCACCGACGTGCTGTCGCAAAAGGAGCTGGAAGACATCGCCGCAAACTACAAGCGCGTTGCGGGTTTCCAGGTGGAGGCGTTGAACGCGAAGCCGCCGATTGTGAGCAAGGACGCCCGCGCGAGTTAGCTGATCAGCGAGCCGCGGCCTCCTTCTTCACCTCGCCCCGCTTGCGGGGAGAGGCATAGGCCGCTTCATGCGGCCGTCCTAAGAACGCCGAAGCTAAGCTTCGGCTATGTTGCATCGAAGATGCAATCCGGGTGAGGGGGTACAGGTCTCACAGCAATCTCATATGCGGAGAGAGGCCCCTCACCCCACCCTCTCCCCGAAAGAACGGGGCGAGGGAGTGAGAGAGCGGCGCCCGCCTCACTTCACCACCCTCGCCGCCTCCAGCAATCGCTCACTCGCGCTTGCCGTCGCCAGCACCGTGCCGTCCTCCGCCATCAGCTTCGCCTCGACAAACGCAATCGTTTTGCCGAGCTGCGTCACCTTCGCCTCGCCGATGATCGGGCCAGGCTTTGCGGGCGCCAGGAAATTCACGGTCATGCTGATCGTCGTCGTGTAGAGCCGGCCCTCGCTCATCACCAGCACGGCGGGACCCATGGTGTCGTCAAGCATGGCGGAGAGCAGGCCGCCCTGGATGAAGCCCGCCGGGTTGCAGAACTCCGGCTTGCCCTCGAAGCCGAGCCTGATCCAACCCTCCTCGGGGCGGGCATCGAGCAGGCGCCATCCCAATAGCTCGGCGCAGGGCGGCCTCTTGAAGTTGTCGAGCGCAGTCTTGACCATGCGAACCTCCGTTTCCGCCGAGACATAGCCGAGGCCTGCTGACAGCCTCATGTCAGCAAGCGATCTGGCAGCAGGAGATCTGGCAGCAGGCGATCCGCCGCAGCGCGACGAGACGGCAGAGGACGAGCGCGCCGCGCGCGGCCCGAGCCTCAGTCGAGCGCGTGCGCGATGACCTTGCGCATGACGTTGGGCAGCGCCTCATCGGCAAGGGTCGCGATCGGCACCCAGCGCATGCCCGCGGGCGCGCGCGTGCGCGCCTCCGCCTTCGCCGTGTAGACCACCAGCTCCAGCGGAAAATGCGTGAAGACGTGGGTGACGACGCCCACCTTGCGCTGCCAGCGCGACAGCCCCTTCAACTCAGGCGCCTGCTGCTTTGCTATCGTGTCCTCTTGCCCGGCGAGCCAGTCCGAGCCCGGCACCTCGGTCATGCCGCCGAGCAGGCCCTTTTCAGCGCGGGAGCGAACCAGCAGCTCGTCGCCGCGTGTGACGACGAAGGCCGCGCCGCGCCGCAGCGTCCCGCTCTTCTTCGGCGCCTTGCGCGGGAACGTCTCTTGCGCGCCTAACGCACGCGCCGTGCAATCCTCGGTGAACGGACACAGCGAGCAGGCCGGCTTCTTCGGCGTGCAGATCGAGGCGCCCAGATCCATCAATGCCTGCGCGCTGTCGCCGGCGCGGGAGTTCGCCAGCAGCGTCGTTGCCAGTTGCTGGATCAGCGGCTTTGCCTGCGGCAGTTCCTCTTCGACGGCAAAGAGCCGCGACACCACCCGCTCGATATTGCCGTCAACCGGCATGGTGTGGCGGTCGAAGGCGATCGCGGCAATTGCCGCCGCCGTGTAGGGCCCGATCCCCGGCAGCGCGCGCAGGGCTTCCTCAGTGTCCGGGAACACACCGCCATGCTCGCGCGTCACCGCGACCGCGCACGCATAGAGATTGCGCGCGCGCGAATAATAGCCGAGCCCGGCCCACATCCGCAGCACGTCATCCTGCGAGGCGCTCCCTAGCGCAGTGACGTCCGGCCAGCGCGCGACGAATTTTTCGAAATAGGGTCCGACCGCCTTGACCGTGGTCTGCTGGAGCATGATCTCCGACAGCCAGACCCGGTAAGGATCCGAGGTCTCGCCCGGCGCCGCGCGCCAAGGCAGCCGCCGGCGGTGACGGTCGTACCAGGCAAGCAGCAAGGTTGGGCGCGAGCCGGCCTCCGCCTGTCTTGGTTCCGATTTCGCCTTCAGCGCGGATTTGGGGCTCATGCCCTCACTGTAACGAGGTCACGCCGATCTCTCCACGTCCTGCCGGCGACGCGCGCGGGCATCCACGTCTTTCTTCACGGATCGCTCGCAGATGGTGAGGCCGGCCGAACACGGTGCTATAAGGCCCCCATGTCCAAATTCGGCCCCGTCTTCAAACCCGGTCCCCTCAGCGCCAAGCCGCTGTCGCTGCTGCTCAACGACGTCTTTGCCGAGGCCTATGCCAAGCAGGGGTTTGCCGCGCGCGAGTTGGTGACGCGGTGGGCGCAGATTGCCGGGCCGGAGATCGCGGCCCATGCCGAGCCGCTGAAGATGCAATGGCCGCGGCCGGTCGAGGGCCAGCCGCAGGAGCCGGCGACCCTGGTGCTGCGCGTCGAGGGGCCGATGGCGCTGGAGATCCAGCACTCGGCCGACGTGATCCTGGAGCGGGTCAACCGCTTCTTCGGCTGGAGCGCGGTCGGCAAGCTCGCCTTCCGCCAGGCCCCCCTGTCGCGGCCCCGGGCCCGGAAGCGGCCCGGCCCGCCGGATCCCAAGAGCGTCGCCAAGGTGGCGGAAAGCCTGGGGGATATCGAAGACGAAGAATTGAAGACGGCGCTGGCCCGGCTCGGAGCCGCCATCAAGCGAAATTGAGCCTCATTTCGCGGCCAATCTCGACCTGCCCCTGTTGCCCGCCATTGCCTCAAACCACGTTTCAAGCTAGCGACAGGCCGCCCGGGAACCTTGATGCCGTCCTCAGGGCGAGACCACGCCAATTCGGGAGCCGACCTTGATCATCACCCGCCGCGCCTTCAATACGATGCTGTCGCTGACCGGGCTTGCCGCGCTCGCCGGGCTCTCGCCGCTGCGGTTCATTTCCGAGGCCATGATCCCCGAAGCAATGGCTCAGACCGCCGCCGAGGTCGCCAAGCCCGTGTCGCTGCCCGACATGGCCCTCGGCCCGGCAGATGCCGCTGTGACCATCACCGAATTCGCCTCGATGACCTGCCCGCACTGCGCGGCGTTCAACGAGCAGGTGTTCCCGAAGATCAAGAAGGACTACATCGACACCGGCAAGATCCGTTACATCTTCCGTGAGTTCCCGCTCGACATCAAAGCCGCCGCAGGCTCGATGCTGTCGCGCTGCATCGCCAATGGCGACGCGCCGAAATACTTCGCCGTCACCGACATGCTGTTCCGTCAGCAGAACGACTGGGTGATGAAGAACACGACCGAGACTCTGACGCGGATCGGCAAGCAGGCCGGCCTGACCCAGCAGCAGGTCGAGGCCTGCCTGAAGGACCAGGCCCTGCTCGACAAGATCGCCGCCGACCAGAAATACGCCAGCGACATTCTCAAGGTCGATTCCACGCCGACCTTCTTCATCAATGGCGAGAAGATCAAGGGCGAGACCTCGTACGAGGAGTTCGCCAAGAAGATCAATTCGCTGCTGAAGAGCTGATTCTTCGCCCATCACGCCTGATTCGCATCTCGAAAGCCGTATCTTTCCCGTCATAAATCCCTTGGGAAAAGCGGCTTTCGCCGGTTGCCCTCGCGGCGCACCGCGGCCATTGTCCGCCGCATGAGGCGCCCCGCGCGACTCGCCCGGATAGCGGCATTGCCTTCCATGGTATTGTCCCGGCAGGGGATTCGCGCCTGCCAATAGAGATGCGTGCTTATGAAAATCACCCGCCTGCGCCTTCACGGCTTCAAGTCCTTCGTTGAGCCCACGGACTTCGTCATCGAGCCCGGCCTGACCGGCGTGGTCGGCCCCAACGGCTGCGGCAAGTCGAATCTCGTCGAAGCGCTGCGCTGGGCGATGGGTGAAACCTCGTACAAATCGCTGCGCGCTGCCGACATGGACGCGGTGATCTTCGCCGGCTCCGGCAACCGCCCCGCGCGCAACCACGCCGAAGTGACGATGACGATCGACAATGCCGATCGCACTGCGCCTGCGGCGATGAACGACAGTCAGCTTCTCGAAATCTCCCGCCGCATCGAGCGCGAAGCGGGCTCGGTCTATCGCATCAACGGCCGCGACGTGCGCGCGCGTGACGTGCAGATCCTGTTCGCCGACGCCGCCACCGGCGCGCGCTCGCCCGCGCTCGTCCACCAGGGCAAGATCGGCGAGATCATTCAGGCCAAGCCCGAGCAGCGCCGCCGCGTGCTGGAAGACGCCGCCGGCGTCGCCGGTCTGCATGCCCGCCGCCACGAGGCCGAGCTGCGCCTGAAGGCGGCTGAAACCAACCTCACCCGCGTCGAGGACGTGATCGGCCAGCTCTCCGGCCAGATGGAAGGCCTGAAGAAGCAGGCCCGCCAGGCGGTGCGCTATCGCGAAGTCGCGGCCAAGGTCCGCAAAGCCGAGGCCACGCTGTTCCATCTGCGCTGGATCGGCGCGCATGCCGACGTCAACGAATCCGGCCAGACCCACGATCTCGCCGTGCGCGAGATGGCCGAGCGCACCCAGCACCAGGCCGAAGCTGCCCGCATCCAGGCGATCCGTGCCGCCGAAATGCCGGCGCTGCGCGATGCTGAAGCGCGCGCCGCCGCCGGCCTGCAGCGCCTGACCAATGCCCGCGAATTGCTCGACCGCGAGGAAGAGCGCGCCAAGGAGCGCGTCGCCGAGCTCGAGCGCCGCCTCGCCCAGTTCGAAGGCGACATCTCGCGCGCCCAGCAGCAGACCATGGACGCCGACGTCGCGCTGCAGCGGCTCGACACCGAAGACGCCGAGCTGAAGGAAGAGATCAAGTCGCGCGTCGAGAAGCGCTCCGGCGTCGACGAGCGCGTCGGCGAAGCCGAGGCGGTGCTGACCGAAACCGAGCAGCAGTTCGCCGAGCTCACCACCGCGCTCGCCGACCTCACCGCCAAGCGCAACCAGCTCGAAGCCAACGTCCGCACCCACCGCGACAAGCTGGCCCGGCTCGACCAGGAGATCGCGAACGTCACCGCGGAAGAGCAGAAGCTCGCAGCCGAGACCGGCGGCTTCGGCGATCTCGACGAGCTGACCGCGATGGTGGAGACCGCCGAGCAGACGCTGGCCGCCTCCGAAGCCGCCGCGCAGGCGAGCGAAGCCGCCCATGTCGCCGCCCGCCAGACGCTGGAATCCTCGCGCTCGCCGCTGGTCGAAGCCGACAAGCGCGTGCAGCGGCTCGACACCGAGGCGCGCACGATCTCCAAGATCGTCAACGGCGAGACCAAGAATCTGTGGCCGCCGATCATCGACGGCATCACCGTCGACAAGGGTTTTGAAAAGGCGATCGGCGCCGCGCTCGGCGACGATCTCGACGCGCCCGTCGATCCCTCGGCGCCGATGCGCTGGACCAATGCCGGCGCGGTCACCGACGGCGATCCGGAACTGCCCGAAGGCGCCGTGCCGCTCTCCAACCACGTGCAGGCCCCGGCCGAGCTGACGCGCCGCCTGGCGCAGATCGGCGTGGTGCCGCGCGAACGCGGTGCCGAGCTGGTTTCGCAGCTCAAGACCGGCCAGCGGCTGGTCTCGCCCGAAGGCGACGTCTGGCGCTGGGACGGCTTTGTCGCCGCGGCCCACGCCCCGACCGGCGCCGCACGGCGCCTCGCCGAGCGCGCCCGTCTCGTCGACATCGAGAACGAGCTGGAGCAGGCCCGCATCGACGCGCAGATCAAGCGTCAGGCGCTTGAGAATGCCGAATCCGAGCTGCAGATGGCCGCCAGCACCGAAGGCGCCAGCCGCGAAGCCTGGCGCGCCGCGCAGCGCGAGCTCAACACCGCGCGCGAGCGCCATGCCACCGCCGAGCGCGAGATCAGCCGCCACGCCGCACGCAAAGCGACGCTGTCGGAAGCGCACAGCCGTCTCGCCGCCGACCGCGCCGAGGCCGAGGCCGCCTACGAATACGCCGAGGCCGGCATCAGCGAGCTGCCGTCGAGCGAGGACACCGAGACCCGTCTCGCCGCGGTCCGCAGCGACATCGAAAACCATCGCCGCATGGCCGCGCAGGTCCGCGCCGAGGCACAGGCACTGGCGCGCGAGGCCGAGCTTGCCGACCGCCGCGTGCAGGCGATCCTCGCCGAGCGCACCGAGTGGCAGAACCGCAAGGAAAGCGCGGCCTCCCACATCGACACCATCCAGACCCGCATCACCGAGGTCTCGATCGAGCGCAGCGATCTCGAGAACGCGCCCGCCGTGTTCGCCGAGAAGCGCAGCGCGCTGATCACCGAGATCGAGTACGCCGAGAACGACCGCCGCATGGCCGCCGACGCGCTCGCCACCGCTGAGACCGCGATGGCCGAGACCGATCGCGTCGCCAAGCTGACGCTCGAAGCCCTCTCCAGCTCGCGCGAGGCCACGGCCCGCGCCGAAGAGCGCATGGAAAGCGCGCGGCGCCGGCTCGAGGACATCGAGCGCGAGATCCGCGACATGCTCGAAGTCGAGCCGCAGGCGGTTGCCGGGCTCGCCGAGATCGAGCCCGGCGCCGAGTTGCCGCCGCTGCACGACATCGAGGAAGACCTCGAAAAGATGCGCCGCGACCGCGAGCGCCTGGGCGCAGTGAACCTGCGCGCCGAGGAAGAGCTGCGCGAGGTCGAGACCCAGCACACGGGTCTCGTCACCGAGCGCGACGACCTGGTCGAGGCCATCAAACGGCTGCGCCAGGGCATCCAGAGCCTCAACAAGGAAGCGCGCGAGCGTCTCCTGACCTCGTTCGAGATCGTCAACAACCACTTCAAGCGCCTGTTCGTCGAGCTGTTCGGCGGCGGCGAAGCCGCGCTGCACCTGATCGAGAGCGACGATCCGCTCGAAGCCGGTCTCGAAATCATCGCCAAGCCGCCGGGCAAGAAGCCGCAGACCTTGTCGCTGCTCTCGGGCGGTGAGCAGGCGCTGACCGCGATGGCGCTGATCTTCGCGGTGTTCTTGACCAACCCCTCGCCGATCTGCGTGCTGGACGAAGTCGACGCGCCGCTCGACGACCACAACGTCGAACGGTACTGCAACCTCTTGCACGAAATGACCGGCTCGACCGATACGCGCTTCATCATCATCACGCACAATCCGATCACGATGGCGCGGATGAACCGGCTGTTCGGCGTCACCATGGCCGAGCGCGGCGTCTCCCAGCTCGTGTCCGTGAGCCTGGCCGAGGCCGTGGACATTCTCGACCAGAACGTGGCGTGACCCGGCTGGGCCAGGAATGACGGTGGGCGGACATGATCTCGCCCACGCTCCCTCCTGAACTCAAGGCCGCCCTCGACGGCAAGCTGCAGGGCTTTTCGCGCACTGACGCTGCACAGCGCTCGCAGAAAATCTCGACCACCTATCGCGCCGGCGGCGGCTCCGGCACGATCAAGTCGGAGGCCGATGCGCTCGCCTACGCGCTGGCGCGCATGCCGGCGACCTACGCGGCCGTGGCTGCAAGCCTGAATGCGCTGACAGAGATCGCACCAGGCCTTGCCCCGGCGACATTGCTCGACGTCGGCGCAGGTCCCGGCACCGCGAGCTGGGCCGCCGCAGAAGCCTTCCCATCCCTGCAGGATTTCACGCTGCTCGATGCCAACGCCACGCTCAGCCGGCTCGCGCTCGAACTGGCGCGCGACAGCACGCGTCTGGCGGAGTGCCGCTATCTGCCGGGCGATGCCGGCGGCAATCTCGCCGAGGTCCCGCAGGCCGATCTCGTCATCGCCAGCTACATCATCGGCGAGATCAGTGAGGCCGATCAGCGCAAGCTCACGGAGGCGATGTGGGCGAAAGCGCGCCACGCGCTGGTCGTGATCGAGCCCGGCACGCCGGCCGGCTATGCCCGCATCCTCGCGCTGCGCCAGCAGCTGATCGCGGCCGGCGCGTTCGTCGCCGCGCCCTGCCCGCACGAAAAGCCCTGCCCGCTCGCCGCGCCCGACTGGTGCCACTTCTCCCAGCGCCTGCCGCGCTCGCAGGCGCACCGCCAGATCAAGGGCGCCGACGTGCCGTTCGAGGACGAGCGCTTCATCTACGTCGCCCTGACCCGCACGCCGCCCGCAAGCCGCGCCGCGCGCGTGCTGGCGCCGCCGGATGTCGGCAAGGCCGAGATCACAGCCAAGCTCTGCACTGTGGGCGGCGTGGTGGTCGCCAAGGTCCCGCGACGCGACAAGCCCGCCTACGCAAGCGCCCGTCGCTGGCGCTGGGGCGATGCCGTGATTGCCGAAAGTTAACCTCGTTCAGGGCTTTCGCCTTGAACTTGGATGGTTCCCGATCCGACCAAGTCTTACCTTCCCTCTGCGCCGGAGCTCTCGCCCTGCGCCAATTTGGTCTAGGCTGCGCCCGCCTTCTTTCCCCTTCAGGAGTTCTCCATGTCGACCGGCTGGATCGTTCTCGGCGTCATCGTCGTCCTCGTGTTCCTGGCGTTCAGCGCCTACAACCGGCTCGTCGCACTGGGCCAGCGCGTCGGCCAGGCCTTTGCCGACATCGACGTGCAGCTCAAGCAGCGCCACGATCTGGTCCCGAACCTGGTCGAGACGGTGAAGGGCTATGCCTCGCACGAGCGCGGCACGCTCGACGACGTCATCAAGGCGCGCAATTCGGCGATCTCGGCGCAGGGACCGGCGCAGATGTCCGCGGCCGAGAATCAGCTCTCCGGCGCGCTCGGCCGGCTGATCGCACTGTCGGAGGCCTATCCCGACCTCAAGGCCAACGCCAATTTCCAGCAGCTCGCATCCGAGCTCTCCGACCTCGAGAACAAGATCGCCGCGAGCCGCCGCTTCTTCAACAACGCGGTCCAGGAATACAACACCGGCATCCAGCAGATGCCCGCCGCGCTGTTCGCCGGCATGTTCGGCTTCACCAAGAAGGACTTCTTCGATCTCGGCGCCAGCCGCACCGAGATCGAGGCCGCGCCTCAGGTGAAGTTCTGATTTGAGCCGATAGGCCGGCAGGGCAACGCGTCATGGCCGCGTATGGTCTCTACACGCATATCGCCTCGAACAAGTTTCGTTCGATGCTGCTGCTCGGCGGCCTGTTCGCGCTGGTCTATGTGCTGGTCTATGCCGGCGCGCTGGTCGCCGAAGTTCTGATCGACAGCAACCGGACCGCCGCCTTCTACCTGAACCACGCCTTCCAGGATCTGAAAGTCGCAGCGCCCGTTGCGACGGTCGTGGTGGCGGTCTGGATCGTGATCGCCTATTTCTTCCACCAGTCGATGATCGACGCCGTGACCGGCGGCCACGACGTCACCCGGCAGGAAGAGCCGCGGCTCTACAATCTGCTCGAAAACCTCTGCATCTCGCGCGGCATCACCATGCCGAAGCTGAAGATCATGGAGAGCCCGGCGCTGAACGCGTTCGCGACCGGCCTCAATCCGCGGCAATATTCGGTCACCGTCACCACCGGTCTCCTCAATGCGCTGAACGACAAGGAGATCGAGGCGGTGCTGGGCCACGAGCTGACCCACATCAAGAACGGCGACGTGCAGCTCATGGTGGTCGCCGTGATCATCGCCGGCGTGGTCGGCTTCTTCGGCGAGCTGTTCTTCCGCCTGTTCACGAATTTCAGCTGGAGCTCCGGTGGGGGATCATGGTCCTCCGGCTCCTCCTCGTCGTCGCGGTCGTCCTCATCGAGCGACAGCAAAAGCTCCGGCGGCGGCGCGGTGATCGTCATCATCATCGCGATCGTGCTGATCGTGGTGGCCTGGTTGATGTCGCAGGTGGTGAAGCTGGCGCTGTCGCGCTCGCGCGAATACCTCGCCGACGCCGGCTCGGTCGAGCTGACCAAAGACCCCGACGCCATGATCTCGGCCCTGCGCAAGATCGAAGGCCGCGGCGAGCTGCCGGGTGCGACCTCGGCGGTGATGGAGCTCTGCGTCGACAATCCCCGCGAGGGTTTTGCCGATTTGTTCGCGACCCACCCCTCGGTGCAGTCCCGGGTGGACGCGCTGGTCAAGTTCGCCGGCGGCCATGATCCCGGCCCGCTGCCGGATCCTTCCGACGAGGCGGAACAACCCGAGGCGCAGGCCGCTCCGGAAGCCGCGCGACCGCCGGTGCCGCATGGCCCGTGGGGCGATGCAGGCAGCCCGGGCAGTCCGCCGCCCGTGCCTGCGCCAAGCCCCTCAGGAACCCCGGCAAGCAATCCGATAGGAAACCCCATGGGTCCTTGGGGCCGTCACTGAGTCTCGCGATTGGGCACCGGTTTGCGGCGAGTTTCACAGCGATCGGGAAAAACCTCGGGAATTGCCGCAACAGGGTGCCAGAGATTTGAATTCTCCCTTGTTTCTGCCATGTTCGCGCCCAACAGCAGACCGGGGACATCCTTCGGACATCGATTTGGGGCCCGGCCGATTGCGACCTCGCGATCGGGGGCGCGCGTTAGGGGACAGCAATGGCAAAGCCGGCAGTGGTTGTGGTGGGCGCGGACAAGGGCGGGGTCGGCAAGACCACGGTATCGCGCACCCTGCTCGATTATTTCTCAGCCAACAACGTGCCGACCCGCGCCTTCGATACAGAGTCGCCGCGCGGAACGCTGAAGCGCTTCCACCCCGACATCACCGAGATCGTCGACATGACGACGACGGCCGACCAGATGAAGATTTTCGACACGCTCAACGCGGTCAGCCCTTCGGTCACCGTCATCGACGTCCGCGCCGGCCTGCTCTCGCCCGCGCTGGCTTCGCTCCGCGACATCGGCTTCCTCGACGCCGCCAAGGCCGGCCAGATCACCTTCGCGGTGTTCCACATCCTCGGCCCCTCGATCGCCTCGCTGGAGGAGATCGCCGAGACCGCCGGCTTTATGACCGGCGCGAAATATTTCCTGGTGAAGAACTTCATCAACGACACCCAGTTCTTCCAGTGGGACCAGGCGACCTACAATTCCTATTTCCACCGAATCAAGGACGCGACTGAGCTGACCATCCCCAAGCTCAACGAGATGGCCTATGAGCAGGTCGAGGTGTCGTCCGTCCCGTTCCTGAAATTCGTCGCCAACAAGGGTATCAACGACGATGCCGCGAACTATTCGTTCGTGCTGCGGGGCTATGTCCGGCACTGGCTGGCCAATGTCTGGAGCGAATTCGACCGCATCCGCCTGACCGACATCGTCGGGTCGAAACCCGTAACCCGCAACAGCGAAAAATAGTTGCACAGCCCGGGCTGATACGGCTGGATTGGGGCGGTGAGTTCGCTCAGATATAGCCCGCAATGTCCGCGACACCCGTCTACATCATCTGCTCGCCCCGCCCGCAGGTCGGCAAGACCCTGCTGGCGCGGCTTTTGAGCGAATTCCTGCTGCTCAAGAACGGCAACGTCGCGGCCTTCGACGTCAATCTGAAGGAGCCGTCGCTGCTCGACTATCTGCCTGGCATCACGGAAACCGCCGACGTGATCGACACCTACGGCAAGATGCAGCTGATGGACCGGGTCATCGTCGATGACGGGCTTGCCAAGGTGATCGACCTCGGCTTCCACGCCTTCGACGAGTTCTTCAAGATGACCGAAGAGATCGGCCTGCTCAAGGAAGCGGCGCGCCGGCATGTCGCGCCGCAGATCCTGTTCGTCGCCGACACCGACCGGCTCTCGGCCCGCGCCCACGAGATGCTGCGCGCCCAGATCCCGCGGATGAGCCTGATCACCGTGGACAATGAATATGTCGTGCGCGGCGAGCTGCCGCCCGCGATGGAAGGCGGCCGGCTGTTCCGCCTGCCCGCCCTGCCCGGCTTCCTGAAGACCTATATCGACCGGCTGAACTTCTCCTTTACCGGCTATCTGCGCCAGGAGAAGGACGCCTCGACCGAGCTGCACCAGTGGACCCGGCGGAACTATCTCGCCTTCCGGGAGCTGGAGCTCAGCCTGATCCTGCAGCGATCATAGGCAGGAATTTACCCGGATAATACTTCCTGGGCAGGTGATGGAGCAACGATGATGAGCGATCTCCTGCCGGAGTTGGTCGATCGGATGCGCGCGTCTCAACGCCCAGAGCAGCTAAAGCTCTTGGCGGCGGCGATCAATGAAATGACCATTCTCGGTCGCTCGTACTATGATCACGAAGATTCAGCGGGCCATCTTCGTCAGACCAATGAAGCGATCCACCGCCTCACCGGCCGCTTATACGATTTACTCGACCCGGACGAAGCTTTCACCGAAAGTCGCGCCGTTGCAGTAGGCTACTTTCTTGCGCTCCTTGGCCCATTCTCCATCGCTCGCATCCACGGCCTCAAGGCCTAAGATCGCACGGCGCGTCTGCCCGTCCCCGCTCAGTGCCCCTCGAACGACATCAGCGTGCGCACCGGCACGTCCATGGCGCGCAGCTTGGCGGCGCCGCCGAGCTCGGGCAGGTCGATGATGAAGCAGGCGGCGACGATGTTGGCGCCGATCTGGCGCAGCAGTTTGACGGCGCCTTCCGCGGTGCCGCCGGTGGCGATCAAGTCGTCGACCAGGATGACGCGCTCGCCGGGCTGGATGGCGTCGACATGCATCTCCATCTCATCGATGCCGTATTCGAGCGAATAGGCGATGCGCACCGTGGTGTGGGGCAGCTTGCCTTTCTTGCGGATCGGCACGAAGCCGGCCGAGAGCTGATGCGCCACCGCGCCGCCGATGATGAAGCCACGCGCCTCCATGCCGGCGACCTTGTCGATCTTGTTGCCGGCCCAAGGATGGACGAGCTCGTCCACCGCGCGGCGGAACGCGCGCGCATCCGCAAGCAAGGTCGTGATGTCGCGGAATATGATCCCCGGCTTGGGATAGTCGTGGATGGCGCGGACGCTCGCCTTGATGTCGTGTTCAAAGGTCATTGGTCTCTCGTTCTGGTTTTTCCACCGTCATTGCGAGCGAAGCGAAGCAATCCAGATCTTCTCCGCGGCAGCACTCTGGATTGCTTCGTCGCTCCGCTCCTCGCAATGACGGCACTCAATTTGCTTCAGTATTCAGCCGAAACGCGTTTTCGACAATCTTCAAGCCCACCTCGTTGCCGAGCGACATCAGCGATTCCGGATGGAATTGCACCCCGGCAACCGGCAGGGTCTTGTGCTCCAGCGCCATGGCGACACCGTCCTCGGTGCTGGCGGTGACGGCCAACACCTCCGGCATGCTGTCGCGCTCGACGAAGAGCGAATGATAGCGGCCGATGACGATCTCGTTCGGCAGATTGCGCATCAGCCGTCCGCCCCGCACCTGCACCCGCGAGGGCCGGCCGTGGGCGGGATGGGTGAGCTGGCCGAGCTCGCCGCCAAAATACTCGCCGATCGCCTGCACGCCGAGGCAGACGCCGAACACCGGCAGCTTCTTCTCCAGCGCCGCATCGATCGTGTTCTTGATCCCGAAATCCGCCGGGCGTCCGGGGCCGGGCGACAGAACCAGCAAATCCCACCTCTTCCGCTTGAGCATGTCGAGCGCATGCACATAGCGGACCACGGTGACGTCGGCGCCGACCTGGCGGAAATAGTCGGCGAGCATGTGCACGAAGCTGTCGTCGTGGTCGATCAGCAGCACCTGCTTGCCCGAACCGGTCGCATCGGGCGCAAAGGTCGAGAGCGGCTTCGGCGGATCGCCGCGCAGCGCCTGGAACAGTGCGGCGGCCTTGACCTGGCATTCGCGGTCTTCCGCGGCGGGATCGGAATCGAACAGGCAGGTGGCGCCGACGCGCACTTCGGCGAGACCGTCCTTCATGCGGATGGTGCGGATGGTGAGGCCGGTGTTGATGCTGCCGTCAAAGTTCACCGCGCCGATCGCACCGGCGTACCAGCGCCGCGGCGAACGCTCGTGATCTTCGACGAACTGCATCGCCCAGAGTTTTGGCGCACCTGTCACGGTGACGGCCCAGGCGTGGGTGAGGAAGGCATCGAGCGCGTCGAAGCCGGGGCGCAGCATGCCCTCGACATGGTCGACGGTGTGGAACAGCTTTGAGTAGGTCTCGATCTGACGGCGCGCCAAGACCTTGATCGTGCCGGGGACGCAGACACGCGCCTTGTCGTTGCGGTCGACGTCGGTGCACATGTTGAGCTCGAACTCATCCTTCTCCGAGTTCAGGAGCTGGCGGATCTGCTCGGCGTCGCCGATCGCATCGCTGCCGCGCGCGATCGTGCCCGAGATCGGGCAGGTCTCGACGCGGCGCCCGTCCGAACGCACGAACATTTCCGGCGAGGCCGAGACGAGGAACTCGCCTTCGCCGAGGTTCATCAGCGCGCCATAGGGCGACGGGTTGATGACGCAGAGGCGCTGGAACACTTCCGCCGGCGAGCGGTCGCAGGGCTCGGCGAAGAGCTGGCCGGGCACGGCTTCGAACAGATCGCCTCGCGCGAAGGCCGCGCGGGCGGTCTCGACGGTGGCCTGATATTCGCCGGGGGCGTGATCGGCAAAGCCCTGGCGCGGCGTCTTCAGGTAGGGGCTGTCGGCGGTCTCGCGCGGCAGGCCTTCGGTCGATTTACCCTTCCAGGCGAAATCGTAGGTGAGCACCACGCCGCGGCCGGTGGCGCGGTCATAGGCCAGCAGGCGATCGGGCACGTAGAGCACGATGTCGCGCTGGTCCTGCTCGCGCGGGCGCTTCTGCACGAGGTCCTCGATCTGGAACACGAGATCGTAGGCGAAGGCGCCGAACAGGCCGAGCAGGCCGTCATCATTGGCGGAGAAGGCGGCGACGAGGTCGCGCACCAGCGACATCACGCTGGCGCGCCGCGTGCGCTGGTCCTCCTCGATCGGGGCATCGCCGCGGATGATGTGGCCGGCAAGCCGCGAAGCCGTCTTCTCGGAGATGACGACGCAGGGCTCGCGCAGCACGTCGGCGAGGAAGGCGATCAGCACCTGCCCCCGCCCGTTCAGCGCTTCCAGCTTGAAATTGACGCCAGTTGTCTCGAGCTTGAGCGGCGGGTCGGAGAAGCCGAGGTCGAAGCTCTCGTAGCGGCCGGGCACGGTCGTGCCCGAGGACAACACCACGCCGCGGCGGCGGTCGAGCAGGCTGATGAGATCGTCGAGCCGGTTGGCGCCGCCGGTAAACTGTTCGGCCACGCGCGTGATCGCGAGACCGCCGCGGGTGACGTAGTCGCTTCGGGCCGGGAGGGCAAAGACTGTCCTGTTCATGTGGTCCTCTTACGAAACTTGCCGAGGGAACGCCACACAGGACAAACGACCAGGCCGCCGCACTGCGTGGGCGACCTTCGACGATTTTGGGAAAAGAAATCGCACCGGCCACCTCTTAGGAGGTGCGCCACCAACGACGGGATGGGCAGGCTGCGGTGCTCATGGGCGGATACTCACCATGGCGCGGGGACGGCGTCAAGGGCGGGCGGTAGCCCGGATGGAGCGCAGCGCAATCCGGGGTTTGTGCCGCAATGGGAAAGTGCCCGGATTACGCTACGCTCCATCCGGGCTACGGGCGATCACCCCAGATGCTTTCGGAAAAACTCTGTCGCCCGGCCCCAGGCGAGCTCGGCGGCTTCGCGGTCGTGCACGGCCTGGCGCTGCTCGTTGACGAAGGCGTGCTCGGCGTCATAGCGGAACAGCTCGAGCGACTTACCGGCGGCCTTCATGGCCTTTTCGAAGCCGTTGACCAGCTCCGGCGTGCACCAATCGTCCTTGTTGGCGAAATGGGCTTGGAGCGGGATCTTGACGTCGGCGGGCTTGGCCGCCTGCTCTGGCGGGATGCCGTAGAATACGACGCCGGCGGTGAGCTCCGGCACATGCACCGAGCCGATGATGGTGACGGCGCCGCCGAGGCAGAACCCTGTCAGCCCGACCTTGGCGCCGTTGCGCGACAGATATTGGGTGGCGCCGCGCACGGTCTGCGTGGTCGCGTCCATAAAGTCGAGCGAGTTCATCTCTTTGCCGGCCGCATCCGTATCGTGATACGGCACCACCTTGCCCTTGTAGAGATCGGGCGCCAGCGCATCGAAGCCGGCGAGCGCAAAGCGGTCGCACAGGCCCTTGATCTGGTCCGACAGGCCCCACCATTCCTGGATCACGACCACGCCCGGCGCGTTGCCGCGCGCGGCATTGGCGAGATAGCCCGAGGCGTCCTTGCCGTCCGGGCGCTTGAAGGTGATGGTGGTTCCCATGGGGTCCTCCGACGAGTTTCTAGGGGGAGCGGTTGACGGTATTTTGGCCGCTGGGCGCGCATAGCGCAATCCACACTCACGTCATTCCGGGGCGCACTATAGTGCGAGCCCGGAAGCCATCGGGCTGCAGAGTTGGTGGGGCAATGGATTCAGGGCTCGATGCTGACGCATCGCCCCGGAATGACGGAGAGGTCAGCCAACAAAAAAGCCCCCTTGCGGGGGCTTCTTCATTCTCGTCTTGCCGTTCGCTCAGTGCGAGTCGGCCCAGACCTTCTTCTTGGTGAAGTACATCAGGAAGGCGAAGATGATCAGGAACACGAACACCTGGAAGCCGAGGCGCTTGCGCGCTTCCATGTGCGGTTCGGCGGTCCACATCAGGAACGTGGTGACGTCCTTGGCGTATTGCGCGACCGTGGTCGGCGAACCGTCGTCATAGGTCACCTGGCCGTCGCTGAGCGGCTTCGGCATCTTGATAGCGTGACCCGGGAAGTACTTGTTGAAGTACGAGCCCTCCGGGATGGTCACACCCTCCGGCACCTTCTCCTCGAAACCCTGGAGCACCGCCGCGACGTAGTCCGGACCCTGCTCCTGGTACTGGGTGAAGAAGTCGAAGATGAACCAGGGGAAGCCGCGCTTGTAGGAGCGCGCCTTGGTGATCAGCGACAGGTCGGGCGGAGCCGCGCCACCGTTCGCCGCACGGGCTGCCTGCTCGTTCGGGAACGGCGAGGGAAAGTAGTCCGCCGCCCGGCCCGGGCGCTCGAACATGTCGCCGGCATCGTTCGGACCGTCCTTGACCTTGTAGTCGGAGGCGAACGCCGCCACCTGCGCCACGGAATAGCCGGGACCGCCGGGATCGCCGAGATTGCGGAAGGCGATGAAGGACAGGCCGTGGCAGCTGGCGCAGACTTCCTTGTAGACCTTCAGACCGCGCTGGAGCGCACCGCGGTCGAACTTACCGAAAGGGCCCGAGAACGACCATTTGTTGCCCGGCGGCTGGTCGCTGCCTTCGTTGGCGCGGGCATCCTGCATGCTGCCGAGGAACAGCGCGCCGGCGGCGACGATCGCGACCATCACGGAAGCCACCGCTTTGCCGCCCTTGCTCAGGATCGCCTCCGAGATCGAGTTCGGAACCGGCCGCGGCGTCTCGATGCGCGAGAGCAGCGGCAGCACGATCAGGAAGTAGGCGAAGTAGCACACCGTCAGGATGCGGCCGGCGATCACGTAAATGCCTTCCGGCGGCTGCGCGCCGAGATAGCCGAGCAGGATGCAGACCGCGACGAAGATCCAGAAGAACTGCTTGGCCAGCGGACGGTACTTCGACGACCGCGTCCGCGCGCTGTCCAGCCAGGGCAGGAACACCAGCACGATGATCGCCGAGAACATGCCGATGACGCCCGCGAGCTTGTTCGGGATCGAACGCAGGATCGCGTAGAACGGCAGGTAATACCATTCCGGCACGATGTGCGGCGGCGTCACGCCCGGGTTCGCCGGAATGTAGTTGTCGGCGTCGCCGAGATAATTCGGCATGTAGAAGATGAACCAGGCGTAGAGCAGCAGGAAGCAGGCAACGCCGAAGCCGTCCTTGATGGTCGCGTGCGGCGTGAACGGCACCGTGTCCTTTTCCGTCTTCGGTTCGACGCCATCGGGGTTGTTCTGGCCGGCGACGTGCAGCGCCCAGACGTGCAGCACGACGACGCCCGCGATCAGGAACGGCAGCAGATAGTGCAGCGAGAAGAAGCGGTTCAGCGTCGGGTTGCCGACCGAATAGCCGCCCCACAGCAGCGTCACGATGCTCTCGCCGACATAGGGAATGGCGGAGAACAGGTTGGTGATGACGGTGGCGCCCCAGAAGCTCATCTGGCCCCAGGGAAGCACGTAGCCCATGAAGCCGGTCGCCATCATCAGCAGGTAGATGATGACGCCGAGGATCCAGAGCACCTCGCGCGGCTCCTTGTAGGAGCCGTAATAGAGGCCGCGCAGCATGTGGACGTACACCGCGAAGAAGAACATCGACGCGCCGCAGGCATGCATGTTGCGCAGCAGCCAGCCGAAGTTCACGTCACGGACGATCAGCTCGACCGACTTGAAGGCGAGATCGGCATGCGGCGTGTAGTGCATCGCCAGGATCACGCCGGTGAGGATCTGCATCCCCAGCATGAAGGAGAGGATGGCGCCGAAGGTCCACCAATAGTTCAGGTTGCGCGGGGTGGGATAGACGACGAAGGAGGAATGGATGAGACCAATGATCGGCAGGCGCCGCTCGATCCATTGCAGGGCCGGATTACTCGGCTGGTAGTCGGATGGTCCGCTCATGATGCGATCCTGAGGAAATAAAACGACGAGACGGCGCGACGCTTCGGACGTGGGTCCGAAGCTCAGCCGATCTGGATTTTGGTGTCGGAAACGAACTGGTACGGCGGCACCGGCAGGTTCGCGGGCGCGGGCCCCTGGCGGATGCGGCCGGACGAATCGTACTGCGAACCATGGCAGGGGCAGAAGAACCCGTCGTAATTGCCTTCATGGGCGATCGGGATGCAGCCGAGATGGGTGCAGATGCCGATCACGACCAGCCACTGCTCGTGGCCGGACTTGACGCGGGCCTCGTCGCTCTGCGGATCGGGCAGGCTCGCCACGTTGACGGCGCGCGCCTCGTCGATCTGCTTCTTGGTACGGTGACTGATGTAGATCGGCTTGCCGCGCCAGAACACCTTGATGTCCTGGCCCTCGGCGACCGGGCTGAGATCGACCTCGATCGGCGCACCGGCGGCGATCGTGGACGCATCAGGATTCATTTGAGAGATGAAGGGCCAGAGCGCGGCTGCGCCCCCTACTGCTGCAGCTGCCCCCGTTGCAACGAATAAGAAATCACGGCGTGTCGGATGGTCCGCCGAAGACGCTGTCGTCACGATTCCAACCCTTTCTTCTTATGCTGCCGGTGGAACCGCTCCAGGGGCCCCCCAAAGGTCCCTGGAACAGTGCTGCCGGCGCCCGCGGCCCCCCGCGGCGGCAGAACTTCGCTTGTCCCCACCAAAACAAGGCGAAAACAGCAGTCCAGAATCGTTCTATTGGCACCCTTGCCGGGCGAGCGCAAGCCCGCTAACGGCGGGGAAGCGTGCAATGCACGAATTCCGCGGCCAGCGATGTTTTATTGAGACATTTCCGGCCCACAACCAAGCCGCCGCCACCCATGCAGATCGCACTTTTCCAACCCGACATTCCCCAGAACACCGGCACGATTCTCAGGCTCTGCGCCTGCCTGGGCATCGCCGCCCATATCATCGAACCGGCAGGGTTCCCGATCTCCGACCGGCATTTCCGCCGGGCGGGAATGGATTACCTCGACCATGTCAGTATCGTCAGGCATGACTCCTGGACGAAATTCGAGGACTGGCGCGCGGCACAGGGCTACCGCCTGATCCTGTTCACGACCAAGGCCGCCACCGATTACCGCGATTTTCATTACCAGACGTCGGACATCCTGCTATTCGGGCGCGAGAGCGCCGGTGTCACCGACGCGGTGGTCGAGGCTGCGGATGCGCAGCTGGTGATCCCGATCAGCCCGGGGCTGCGATCGCTCAATGTCGCCATGACCGCGGCGATGGCCGCAGGCGAAGCGCTGCGGCAGACCCGGAACCTGCAAGTTTGACCTGTTGAGGAGAGATCAGTGAGCTACGCGGTCAAGGAGATCTTCCTGACCCTGCAAGGCGAAGGCGCCCATGCCGGGCGCGCGTCGGTGTTCTGCCGTTTTGCCGGCTGCAACCTCTGGAGCGGCCGCGAGTCCGACCGGCAGGATGCGACCTGCAAATTCTGCGACACGGATTTCGTCGGCACCGACGGCACGTTCGGCGGCCGCTATGTAACCGCCGCGGAGCTCGCCGACACCATCGCCGCGCAATGGACCGCCTCCGCCGACAACCGCTACGCGGTGCTGACCGGCGGCGAGCCGCTGCTGCAGGTCGACGCCGACCTGATCGACGCGCTCCATGCGCGCGGCTTCGAGATCGGCGTCGAGACCAACGGCACGATTGCCGCTCCGGAAGGGCTCGACTGGATCTGCGTCAGCCCCAAGGGCGGCAGCGAGCTGGTGCTGCGCCGCGGCCACGAGCTGAAGCTGGTCTACCCGCAGGCGCTCGCCGCACCCGAAACTTTCGAGGGCCTCGCCTTCGAGCGCTTCTCGCTGCAACCGATGGACGGCCCCGAGGTCATCCAGAACACCGCGCGCGCGATCGACTATTGCCTGCGCCATCCGCAATGGCGGCTGAGCGTGCAGACGCACAAGTCGCTCGGCATCAGATAGGATTGGTTTTCGAACAGATGTGGGAATTGACGAAATCGTTCCGCTTCGAGGCGGCGCATTCGCTGTCGGGGACGACGTTTGGTGCCGCCAGCGAAGAGATCCACGGCCACTCCTTCCGCGCCGAGGTGACGGTCCGCGGCACGCCGGATCCCAAGACCGGCATGGTGGTCGATCTCGGCCTGCTCCAGCGCGCCATCGAGGAGGTGCGCCTGACGCTGGACCACAAGTACCTCAACAAGATCGAAGCGCTGGGCACACCGACGCTGGAGAACCTGTCGCGCTTCGTCTGGGAGCGGCTAGCGCATATCGGCACGCTCACCCGCGTCAGCATCCACCGCGACAGTTGCAACGAGAGCTGCACCTATTACGGTCCGCAAGAATGAAATCGTAGGGTGGGCAACAGGCAGTCCGCATTGGAATGAACATGGACGTTTCAGCAATCGAAGACCGCAAGGGCCGCGCCCGAACCTGGTTCGAGCATCTGCGCGATGACATCTGCGCAAGCTTCGAGCGGCTCGAGGACGACGCGCCGCAAGGCCTCTATCCGGGTGAGGCCGGCCGCTTCAAGCGCACGCCCTGGCAGCGCACCGACCACACCGGCGCGCCGGGCGGCGGCGGCGTGATGTCGATGATGACCGGCCGCCTGTTCGAGAAGGTCGGCGTGCATTGCTCGACCGTGCACGGCGAGTTCGCACCCGAGTTTCGTGCGCAGATTCCGGGCGCGGCGGAAGACCCGAAATTCTGGGCCTCCGGCATCTCGCTGATTGCGCATCTGCGCAATCCGCACGTGCCTGCCGTGCACATGAACACGCGCTTCGTCGTCACCACGAAAGCCTGGTTCGGCGGCGGCGCGGACCTGACGCCGGTGCTCGAGCGCAGGCGCACGCAGGATGACACCGACACGCTCGCCTTTCATGCCGCGATGAAGGAGGCCTGCGACCAGCCCAACGGCGTTGCCGATTACGACAAGTACAAGACATGGTGTGACGAATATTTCTACCTGCCGCACCGGAAAGAGGCGCGCGGCGTCGGCGGCATCTTCTACGACTGGCATGACAGCGGCGACTGGGATGCCGACCTCGCCTTCACGCAGGACGTCGGCCGCGCCTTCCTGAAGATCTATCCCGAGCTTGTCCGGCGTAATTTCGCGAGCGCCTGGACCACTGAGGATCGCGAGGAGCAGTTGATCCGGCGCGGACGCTATGTCGAGTTCAACCTGCTCTACGACCGCGGTACGATTTTCGGACTCAAGACCGGCGGCAATGTGGACTCCATCCTGTCGTCGCTGCCGCCGGAGGTGAAATGGCCATAAGCACGATGAAGCCGAATTCGAAGCCGCTGCCGCGCGCCATGCTGATCGACATGGACGACACCATCCTGTCGGCCTATGGCCGGCCCGAGATCGCCTGGAACACGATCGCGACCGAGTTTGCCGAGGAGCTTGCACCGCTGCCGCCGCATCAGGTCGCGACCACCGTCCTCGCCTTCGCAAAGAATTTCTGGGCCAACGCCGACGCCTCCTGGCGGATGAGGCTCGCCGAGGCGCGGCACCTGACGGTCAAGGGCGGCTTTGCCGCGCTCGCCGCGGCCGGCTACCGCGCCCTGCCCGACGATCTCGCCATTCGCCTCGCCGACCGCTTCACCGCCTATCGCGAGGAGGAGATGTTCGTGTTCCCCGGCGCGCATGAGGCGATCGACAAATTGAAGACCCTCGGCATCAAGCTCGCGCTGGTGACCAACGGCGCCGCCGACATGCAGCGCGCCAAGGTCGAGCGCTTCGAGCTGGCGCATCGCTTCGACCACATCCAGATCGAGGGCGAGCACGGTTTCGGCAAGCCCGAGGAGCGCGCCTATCTGCACGCGATGGACGCGCTCGGCGTCACCGCCGAGGACACCTGGATGATCGGCGACAATCTCGAATGGGAAGTCGTGACGCCGCAACGCCTCGGCATCTACGCGATCTGGATCGACGTGCACGGCGACGGCCTGCCCGAAGGTTCAACCATCAAGCCCGACCGCATCATCCGCTCGCTGACCGAGCTGGTGCCGGAGCCCGTCTAACGCAAAAAAATCGAAAACAACCCCATGCACAGTAGACGGCTGCTGCAAAATCAATGACTTGCGGATTTAGCGAAATCGCTTGCTCCGTCGGGCAAAACAGGAGCATGATGGCATCGTCGCCAAACCCGCGATGACCCCCTTCAAGCCTCCCGCGTGAGCCGCACGCGCTTGCTCGGCAAGCCGATGCCGCGCGATGTCCGACAATGTCCCTGCCCCACCTCAAGTGAACTGCCTCACAAACTGCAATCCGGAATTGCGGTACCCTCGCTCCATGGGGCGTGGCGTGAGTTGGAGGCAACGATGGAGCAGGACACCCCGAAGGACACGGAACGCACGCAACCTGCGGCCGACGCCCCCGGCGTCTGGCAGAAGATCCAGTCATGGGACAGCCGCCTGTCGGTCACCAAGGGATTGACGGCCGTCACCCTGCTGACCGGCTTCCTCGGCGGATACTTCCAATATCTGAACTCCTACGAGCAGAAGGTCGGCGAGCAGGCCAAGGCCGACATGCAGAAGGCGACAGATACTTTCATCGAGATTTCAGACGCATTCGCCGAAGTGCAGATGCTGCAAGAGAACATTCTGCCAGCGCGGCTCGGCTCGATGAAAGCGCAAGCCAGTCCCGCTTTCATACCCGTGGACACAAAGACCCTCGAACCACTTGCGGACTATTGGAAGGCTCGCGCGACCTTGCGGCGAAATGGCGCCATCTTCGCGCGCAAGGCGGAGATCTACATCGATTGGCCCAGCGACATATACCGCGATGCCGCAGCCGAGCACACGCTCGACCAGGATCCCCTGACGGCAACGTTGCTCACGAAGTACAATTTCGATTGCGAGTCCGAGGCCAACCTTCCGCAATTCAAGGGCGAAGCCTACAACGGAAGCGATCCGGGGCGTCCCAGCGAAGAACTCTGCAACGACCCGACCGCCAACGGACCGAAGGCCTATGTCCCCCTATGCGCCCGGCTGCCGGACGGAGCAATCGACCCTCTGCAGAAGGTCGTCGCCCTCAACTGGTGGAGCGCCAAACACCACGTTCTCGTCATGAACCATTGCTTCGAGGCGCTGCGTGGCCAAACGAGCGCGCTGGCATCGAGCAGCGACGCCCCGAACGATCCCAAGCCGGACGCTAAGAAGCCGCCGCTCACCAGCGAGCAGAGGCTACAGCTTCAGGCCCGCCGGCTCGATGCGTTCATGACGCTGACCATGGCGCAGCTCGACCGCATCAGGGTGCGATACCGGCCGACCGGCTTCGTCTGCCATGTGCCGGTGGTGCGCGACGCCGTCGGCTATTTCAGCAACGAGTGCCTGCCGATCCAGCCGGTCAAGAACGAGCGCAGCTGAGACCGGTGCACACAAGGCCGCGATGAAAACGCCCCGCGCCGCACGCCCAGCTGGCGTGATCGGCGTGTCATGACCGCCTGCTAGCCTCTCCGCCGCGTCGATCAACTCGAAAGGACAATCCATGGACTTGAAAGCCGGCGATGTCGTGATGCTGAAATCCGGCGGCCAGCCGCTGACCGTTGCGGAAGTGAAGGAGGACGACGTCCTCTGCCTCTGGATGGGCATGGAAGGCGACCTGTTCCGCGAGACGCTCCCGCTGGCCACGCTCGTGCAGGTGGAAGAGGACCCCGACGAGGAGGAGGAAGACGAAGACGAGGATGACGACGAAGGCGAGGACGACGAGTAGGCACCGGATCGCATCCAGCTTGGATTGGGGGGCCCCGCTCTAGCGCGCCTGATGTCCGCTACGCTGCCAACAACGGCACAATAGCGGACATCGCCGGATGTCGGAGAAGGGGCCAGCGGACTCAGATGCGCCGGGCAATAGCACTGGATCGACGGCTTTGCCCGAGAAGCGAGGCGGGATCTAATGCTTAGCTGGTCGTTGTACCAGCGGACCAGGCTCGCCCCTTCAAAGCCACTTGGCGTCAAACGCGGGAAGCGGCACGCGCTTCCCGCGTCATCACAACCATCATTTCACGGGCGGAAGACCAGCCACGGCAGCGTCCGAAGGATTGTTCAGGCACTTCGGATGGCCAAAGCCGCCAGCGCTGTGGCCGACGCCGCCCTGTCCGTTGGGTGCCTGTCCTGTACCGCCGGTCCCGTCAGCGTTTGGAGTGATGTCGAAGATGATGTTGTCGGGATGTGCCGGATCCGCCACGCCCTTGACGCCCTGCAGTTGGTCTAGCCCAAGAGCATTTCGGACCCGCCACGCCACCATATGATCGGTGCAGGAAGTGTCGCCGCTAACGCCGACCCCGCCGACCTTGGCCCCGTTGCGATAGAGCGCCAGGCCGCCGCCGAACACGTTCACACCGCCAACGCGTCGGCCAACCATCGGATCGTTCGGCGTGCCAAATGAGGAACCACTAGATGGGCCGCTCGGGTTGAAGTTTGCTGTGCTGATTCCGTTGCTGGGAGGCGGTGGATGGTTACCGTAGGCGACTGCCGTATCGACCGGATTGCTATGCTGCAGTCCATAGAGGCTGCCACCTGGCTGCACGGCAGTGAATAGGTTGGCGGTCGATAAGGCAAGACCGGTTGGAAACAAGCTTCCGGGAGGTGTCGCGTTGCGACCTACACTGAAGTCGTTCGCGGTATTTGCCTTCTGGGCGGAAATCACGCGGCTGCCTAGCCATTGCGAGGTGCCTTGGCTGCCCGAGAACGCGACAGCACACACCGTGCCGTCATTGGCAACCAATGTACCCCACATGTGAAAGCCGAGACCGCCATTGGGGCCCGCCGCAGGTGTAATGGCGCCGGCAAGCGCTGAACGAAGTTGCGAAAAATCTGGCAGAGCGGAGCAATCCGCAAGGGCCGGCAAAGTCACTATGATACCAAGAGCGCTGATCGAACATGAAAGGATTCGCCGTTTGACGTTCATTGTGCTGCTCCTCTGGTGTGATGGGTGATCGATAAAGAAAGCGCGGCCCCATCGTGCCTGCGCGAATTCCCAGAGATGCGCCGAGTTTCTCCAGTCCCCCTTGGAAACCAGAAAATAAAACTGACAACCGCAATTAACGAAGGCATGAGGTTCGTGAGACCACGAAGCCTCGACGCCCTCGGGGGAAATGTCATCATCACCAGTCTTGTTCTGCAGTCACTTTCGTGACAGCGACAATGACCTAATAATTCCGAGAGCCCAATGGTTAGGTCCAAGCATGGGCGGAGAGGTTCACCGCGAATCCCCACCAAGTCCGAATTGGGTCCAAAGGCTGCCCTGAGGAACAGCATGACCGTGGTCCGGTTACGCTTAGGAAGCGGATCTACCAGCGCCCTCGGTTGAGGTCGGACACGGGGCCAACAGGCGACGTCAAGCTGCTACGACGGCGCCACACCCCCGGCGCGCGGCTCTGGGAGCGCGGCACCCCTCAGGGGAAGCGGTTGGTCGCCAAGCAGCACCTTCACCACCACGTCACGCGCATTGCTGGGATCAAGCGAGTGCTTTGCGATCAAGTCGCTGCAGTCGGCGACGATCTGGTCGGCGTCCTGCACGATCTTGAGCTCTTTGTAGCGATCGTGCCGATGCAGGCCCATGCTTTCGCCAACCACTTCAAGAATATTAATGATGCGGAACGGCCAGTCGCGTTCGTGCGCGCACAGTTCGCGATGATCGGAATGATAGACCGCGACCAGTGCATCGACACCTGCATCGCGCGCCGCCTCAAGTTCCATAAGCTGCAATTCGCGCTTGAACTTTGGAAGTGCGCCGACATCCACGCTCTGCAAGCCCACCGCCGGCTGGTTCAGATCAACGAGTTCGATACCGGGGATCGCCGTCAAGATTTCAGCGGCGGCTTCCACGACGCCGGCGACGCCAGGATGCTTGTGCAGCGCGACCCGCATTTCGACCCTGCGCTGAAGGAACAGCTTTAGCTGCGCCAGCCGGTCACCGAGAAAGCGCATGAACGGACTCATCTCGAACGGGCGGGAGCCACGCTGCCGCTCCACCGTTGGCAGGATGGTTTCCGTGTACTGGACGTAGCACGACGGGCACCAGGAGATCACCTGCCCCGAGTTAGAGTGCGACAGCTTTTCCATCGTACTCGAGCCCATACGACCGGCCATCTCTGCGTCCCCAGACTTAAGTTGGAGGATGCCGCAACAATGGCTCGGTCCGCCCATCACCTGGTAACTGACGCCGAGCGCATCCATTATATCGAGAGCAAGCAAGGCGATGTGCGGCGTCTTGAGCACATTGCAGCCGGTGTAAAACACGAAATCCGGCGCCTCAACGGACGTGGAGACCGACGCCGATTTCTGACCCAGTCGTTCGAGCACGTCCGTATCGAGTTGCAGGCGCGAAAGCACACTCACTCCACGACTGCCGTCGCGGTACTTCTCGACACCCTGTCGGCGTCGCTCCGCCAGCTCATTGTCCGCCTTCGCGATGCCAAGCCGCGCCATGCTCAGCAAGAAACGCGGATTGACGCCATAGTCGCATGCCTTGATGCAAGCTCCGCTCCGCATGCAGGACTGCGCCCATTTGCGCGACGCTTCCGGGCCGGTGCCGGTACGTACCAGTTCGAGGATGCCGCCGATGATGTCTTCGGACTTTGTACCCAAGATGCCGGCCGGCTCGACACTCGGACAAGCCTCGACGCATTTCCCGCATCGCGTACAGGCATCGAGCATTTCTTCGACATATTCAGCGAGGGTCGTCTCGAATGGGACCTCATTCATCGGCTGCATGACCAGCTCCAGACCTGCTGACGGATCAGCTACGTGCGGCACATGACAACTTCGGAACCTAACCCACAAATGGCGAGCTGTACACGAGCAGGCCCGCAATCGGGATTTGTCGCCTTCGGGGCCATATGCCGTCGATGAAGACCAAGTGGAGCGACGTCCGGTTTCGGCTCGGAAACCAACGTGTGTGAGTAGACGCCTGGACGACGCTCGATCCTAGGTCCCGGCGTAAATGCCCATTCGGCGGGTATTACGATGACAGCGCCCTCAATGACGCCAGCCACTCTCGTCGGCTCGAAAGCGGAACAATAGTGCACTGTTGCCGTAATCGCGCACTGCAGGACCGAAATCCCGGCTAGGGGCCGGATTTCGCATTTCGGTTCGCGACCGGCTCCGGGGCCTGCACAGGCTGGTCCTCCCAGTCCTCCCACTCCACATGGTTGGTTTCGAGATAGCGGGAGACGGCGACGCCGATGGTCGGGAAGAAGTAGTGCTCTCCGAGTTGCGCGAACAAGCCAAATCTTTTCAGCTTGTCCTTCACGGGATCCTTGAGTTCGGCGAAGCAGAGCTCGATACCCTGCGCGTGCAGCGTCTGATCCAGTTCGGCCACCACGTCGCAGGCGGTGACATCCACGCTCGTCACGGGCTCTGCGGTGACGACGAGCCAACGCACCGGTGTTGGTGACGTCGAAATGGCTTCCAGGATGCGTTCCCTGAAGAACTCGGCGTTGGCGAAGAACAACGGCGCATCCCAGCGAAACAGGACGAGCCCGGGGATCCGTCGTGCATCCGGATATCGTGTGATGTCGTGATAACCCTTCACGCCGTAGGCGCGCCCCAATATTGCCGAGTGGGGGCGCCAACCATCCCACAGGAATTCGATGATTGCGAGGACGATCGCAAGACCGATCCCCTGGATCACGCCGAGCACGGCGACGCCGACGAAACAGACGATCGCCAACCAGAATTCCCACCGCTGGATGCGATAGATCCGCTTGAGGTCGGCAATTTCGAACAGGCCAAGAGCTGACGCAATGACGACGGCGGCCAATGCAGAGGTCGGCAGATGCTGAAGCAGACTTGGCGCGACCAGCAGCAGCAAGGCGATGGCAAGCGCGCCGACGACGCTGGTGAGTTGCGTGCGGGCCCCGGCGGCTTCGGCGACAGGCGTCCGCGAACTGCTGCTGCTGATCGGGAAGCCCTGAAAAAATCCGGCCGCCAGATTGGCGGCACCGAGCCCGACCATTTCCTGGTTGGGATCGACCCGATCTCCCAGTCGCGCGGCATAGGCCCGTGAAAGCACGCTCGTATCGGCGAAGGAAACCATCGCGATCGCGCAGCCGCCGAGCACCACGGGCACGATGTCGCTGGCGGTCATCGATGGGATGACGAAGCGCGGCAGCCCCTGGGGAAGCGGACCCAGCACCTTGACGCCATGCAGCGTTCCAAGATCCAGCGCCCCGACGATGATCGTGGCGCCGACGACCGCAATCAGGATGCCCGGCAGCCTGCTGTTCCTGAGAAGCAGGATCACGATCAACGTGGCGAACCCGATCGCAAACGCGACCCAGTTGATCTCTCCTGCAAGGATCGCCTTGGCGATCGCCCACAGGCTCCGCAGCGGCCCTTCAGTGTCGATGGAAAAGCCGAGCAGCTTCGGCAGCTGGCTGATCAAGACCGTCAGCGCGATGCCGTTCATGTAGCCGTAGCGGATTGGCTTGGAGAGAAGCTCGGTGACGAAGCCGAGACGCGCGATGCCTGCGAGGATGCAAACCGCCCCCGAGACGATCGCCATCATGGCGGCGAGCGTTACGGCGCGCATGGGATCGCCCTGCGCCAGTGGCGCAATGACGCCCAGGAGAATTCCCGCCAGCGCCGAGTCCGGTCCGAGGACGAGGATGCGGCTCGGGCCGAACAACGCATAGGCCAGCAGCGGCACGATCGTTGCGTAAAGGCCGTAGATGCCAGGCAAGCCCGATGCGACAGCATAGGCAATGCCGACCGGGACCAGCATTGTCGCCAAGACGAGACCGGCAAAGATATCGTGCGGGAGCCAGGCCGCCTCGTAGCGGCGGAGCGTCTTGAGTCCTGGCAGCCAGTGCTTCATCAGCCGTCACTCCCGCAGGCGACGTTGCATCTGCCGTGCAGTTCGTCGCGCGACCCTGCTGCGCCGCAGCAGGGTTTTATTGATTGGGAGTTAATCGAGTTCAGCAATCGCCTGGAAGGCCATTGATCAAGATCAATACTTGCGGAGGTGGCCTCTTGAAGGTCGGCTCAACCATTGGCAGCGCGACTGGTCGCGTGCACCAAGCAGGCGCTGCCAGGGCGCTTCGTGCCGGAGCTCATTGAGAACGGAGACGACGATGGCGGGCGCATCAAGCGCATCGCCACCGCCATTCCTGCTTGAAACGGACTGCGTCGCGCAGCTTCGTGAACTGTCAGGCCGATTTGCGAAGCACTCGTTGCTGCGGTTGCTGCCTTGCCGCGCGGCCTGCGGCGGCGATCGCCTCCATCTCGTCGACGAGGCTGGAGCGATCGATATCGGCCTTGATGGCCTCGCCGATGAGACGAGCGGCCATCCTGAATTGCGGCTCCGCGATCAACCGGTTCACTGCCGCGGCAATCTCCGCTGCGGAGGCGGTTGGCGGCAATTGAAGCCCCGCTCCCTTTGCCTGGATGCGCGCGGCGTTGGCGGCCTGGTCGCGGCCCATCGGCAGAATGAGCTGCGGCAGTCCGTTGAGGAGCGAACGCGTGGTCGTGCCGTGGCCGCCCTGCGATATCACCACGGACACATCCTTCATGACGAGGTCATGGGGCGCGCCCCGGATCAGATGCACATTGTTCGGCGCCTCGAGATCGGCGACGTCCAGATTGGGACCGGCCGTTGCGAGGGCATCGATCTCGACCGCTGCCATCGCGTCGATGATGCGCTGAAACATGTCGCGCTGACCTTGCGCGCCCGTGCTGCATGCGATCAGCGCGCGAGGACGATCCGATCGCGCCGGCCATGGCGTTCGCCATGCCTCCGCCTGCAGGGATCTGGACCAGTTCGGGACATCGAGCAGTGGCCCGACATAGCGGAGATTGTCCGGCAGCGTATCCGCCTGGAAGTCGAACGCCTGGCTGGTCGCGAGCAAGAGCCGGTCGGCGCGATCGAACAGGTCGAAGACATCAGCCAGCAGCGGAAGACCGAGATCGGCGCGAATGCGGTTGAGATCCGGCAGGAACGCATTGATCGTTTCGGCCTGCCTTGCATTGGCGGCATCGACTTCGGCGCGCTCCTCAGCCGTTCTCGGCTGGCTCAATGCTGTCGTGACCGGCGGCATTCCCGGCAGCGGCCGAAGGCTGACATGAGGTGACAGGAGCGCGAAAGGCACGCCGGATGCCTCCGCCCCGAGCGCGCCACCGAACAGCGCGTCAAGCACGAGCACGGCATCCGTCGGCATACGGCCGATCTCATCGAGGATATCGGCCACATAGAGCGCAGCAGGATCAAAGACGGCCCGGCGCAGAAAGTCCTGGATGTCCGAGACATCGACCGGATCCGCAGCCGTTCCGATCGGCGCGTGGCGCCATGTGACGAAGGCAAAGCCGGAGGCCTCGACCTCGGAGCGCATCGCCGGATCCGCCATCACCCGGACGCGGTGTCCGTTTCGATGCAGCCTCCGCGCCGCAGTGAGCATCGGGCTGAGATTCCCGAGGGTTCCCCACGAGGCCAGCAGAAAATCGTACGACATCACAGAGCCTTTCCGTCACGCAGGTTGGCACGCGATCCATCCTGGGCAACGCAAGGCGGGCTTCCGGACAGGCGCTTGGCCACGCGCGTGTCCGCGTGGACCGCGCCGAGAATGAAGCGGCGCGCGCTACTGAACGATGTCTCTTCGGAGCGGGATGGTTACATCTGTAAGGATGACGACCGCATGCGGACGCAAAGCGGACATATGAGCCTCAATCCGCACTCCGCAGCTCGTTCATCGCGCCCTGCGATCGCAACTCATCGTGCGACAGGCGCTTCGCATCGGCTAGAAGAATCCGGCGCTGAGATCCAACCCTGCGGTCAGCGACAACAACCACACGAACAGAACAGCTCCGCAGAGCAACGCGATCTGCCTGAGGAGATCCAATCGCAGCGACGATGCGGGAAACGCGCGCACGAAAGCGTTTGCGATGGCGGCCGTGACGAGAGCCCGCATGGCAACCTCCAGGCGGCGCTATCGGCTTGATACCATCGAGCGCCGCGCCGCTCGCACGAACTCGCGCTGCTGCTGTCGATGTCTGCGCGCTTGTTCGATCTCTCAAAAGGCCCAGACGAAACACGCTCCAAGGCAGACTGAAATCACCACGAGCAAGAATGCCCGATCGCTGGCGGTCTGGATCATGAAATGGTCCAACGCAAATCAAACTTCAAAGCCAAGGAAACGTGCTGAAAAGCGGCTCGATCAGGGGACGCTGACGCCCGGCATCGGACCCGTCGGGCGGATCGACATGCTGGCCGGCGGCTCCCGCGCGAACGCTGCCAGTGCCATCAGGACAGCGCATGACAAGGCGACAAAAAAGCCGAGGCGCCATCGCCTCTCCGTCCGGTCGTCGTCGGACCTCTCGATCCGGCGCGTGCCCGTTGCTGTGCGCATCGCTGATCTCCGACTATCGTTACGGCCGGAGAACCCGTCCCCAGCCCCCGCGCCGAATATCGCGTCACGCGATGCGTCTGAAAACCACCTAGAAAGGTGGTCCGCCGTACCTTATGAAGGTCACGCAGGTCGGCGACCTGCACACGCTTTGGGAACGACATGCCGCTCTCCACGGATTCCTCCGGTCCGCAAAATCAAGAAGTCTACGCACTCTGGGATCGACTCGCCGACTTCTCGGTCGGCGACGGCGACGCCGCACTGACACATTTGCTGTCGGCACTGTGCGGCATGTTGTCGGCACGCAATGCGCTGTGGGGCGTGGTCGTGCGGCTGCCTTCGTCCAGGCGGGCCGATCCCCTGCTCGGCTGGCGTCCGCGCCTCGTCCGCGTGCTGGACCCGATACCGGCGGTGGCCGCATCGGTGCAGAAGCAGTACGACACGCTCTGGTCCGACAAGGTCGACCTCTCCCAGATTCTTTCCATGTCGGGAGATGAGCCGTTCCGCGTCCGCCTGCTGTTCGAAGCGCTGCCTCCGGAATGGTTCGAGGGCGAGCACTATCGGCGGCACTATCTGGACGTCGGCTTCGCCGACAGCATTTCCGTCCGCATGGCCCTCAACGACGACGTGAGGATTCGCCTGTTCGTGTTTCGCGACGCACAGGCCCCCCGCTTCTCGGCGCAGGACGCCCAGCGCCTGGGCTTCACCATGCGCGGGTTGAGATGGTTTCACCGGCAACAACTGCTCAGCCACGGTCTGCTCATCGCCAACGCGCCCCTGACACCGACTGAGCGCAGGGTGTTGCTCGCGCTGCTCGACGGGCACACGGAAAAGCAGATCGCGCAGAAGCTCAACCAGAGCCCGAACACCACGCACTTCCACGTCAAGTCGATCTACGCCAAGTTCGGCGTGCGCAATCGCGCGGCGCTCACCGCGCTGTGGCTCGGCAAGCTGCGATGATCGGGACGCGGTTTGGGCCGGGGCCATCCAAGTGATCGGCTGCCTTGCCGCCGCCGAGATCATCGCCGGTCCACCCGTGATCACGGCTTGCTCGTCATTTGCTGTTGAGCCTGATGGCATCAACAGTGCCCTGGATGAAGGCCTGGAGTTTCGCGATGTCGCCCTCCCTCAACTTGCCGCTGAAGTCAGGCATGCCCCGGTCGCGGAATGGACCGTGGAAGACGATGTCTCTCAGATTGTTGATCGTGTCGGCGCCGACATAGCCGAGATTGATGATGTTGCCGCCGCGGCCGACGCCGGGCACGCCGTGGCAGGCGACGCAGGCCGCCGTGACATAGATCTCCCCGCCCTCCCTGATGTCCTTCGGGTCGTACTTCACGCCCTGCAGCAGACCTTCGGTCTGATACTTGACGAACGCCGGCAGCTTCGCCGTGCCGCCGAGCGCGTAGGTGTAGATCGTTCCGGGATTCTGGTATTCGGTCGCGCGATGAGCAAGGCCGTAGGAGCCGCCCCAGCCGACCGCAATCGAGATGTATTGCCTGTCACCGACCATGTAGGTTGCGGCAGCCGCCATCGCGCCGGTCCCGGTCGGGATGTCCCACAGCCTGGTTCCGTTTGCTGCGTCATAAGCGACGAAGCGGCCATCCGCCGTCCCCTGGAAAACCAGATTGCCGGCGGTGGTCAGCGTGCCGCCGTTCCACGGCGACACGTGCTCGACGCGCCAGACTTCCTTCTGATGCACGGGATCCCAGGCGAGCAGACGTCCGAATGGGGCCGACGTCGGCGGGTTGAAAACGAAGCCGATATTCCCGCCCATGATGGAGCCGAGCTTGCCTGGCGCAGCGGCATTCTGCACGAACGACTTTTCCGGCGTCAGATTGACCGGGATGTGCTGCGCCGGAAGGTAGACGAGGCCGGTCAGCGGATTGAAGGACATCGGCTGCCAGTTGTGGGCGCCGTCCGGTCCCGGAATGGACTCGTATTGATCCGCGTCGCGCGCCGCCGGCAGTTCGATCGGCCGTCCGTTGGCGTCGTATCCCGTCGCCCAATTCACATCGACGAAGTTCTTCGCCGAGATGAACTTGCCGTTGGTGCGATCGATGACGAAGAAGAAGCCGTTTTTCGGCGCGTGCAGGATCACCTTGCGCGGCACGCCGTCGATCTCGATGTCGGCCAGGATCATCGGCTGGGTTGCGGTATAGTCCCAATTGTCGCCGGGCGTCTCCTGGTAGTGCCAGATATACTGGCCGGTGTCGGCGTTGAGCGCGACGATGGAGGCGAGATAGAGATTGTCGCCACCCGACGGACTGCGCAGCTTGCGATTCCAGGGACCGCCGTTGCCGGTGCCGACGTAAACCATGTTCAGGTCGGGATCGAACGTGATCGAGTCCCACGGCGTGCCGCCGCCCCCGTTGATCCAATATTTGCCGGCGGGATCCCAGGTCTTCGCCGCGGCTTTCATCGACGCGTCCTCGAACGGCTTCGATGGATCCCCGGGCACCGTGAACCAGCGCCAGAGTTGATGACCCGTCTCGCTGTCATACGCCGTGATATATCCGCGCGCACCGTATTCGGCACCGCTCTGGCCGATCACGACCTTGCCGTTGAAGACACGCGGGGCGCCGGTGATCGTGTAGGAATGCGCGTGATCGATCAGCGTGTCCGTTTCCCAGACCTTGGCCCCGGTCGCGGCATCGAGCGCGATCAGGCGTCCGTCATAGGCGGCGACGAAGACCCTGCCCTTGTAGAGGGCGAGGCCGCGGCTGACAGCGTCGCAGCAACCCCGATAGGTCTTTGAGCGGTCAACGCCCGGATCGTACGACCAGATTTTTGTCCCGGTCCGCGCGTCGATGGCATGGACCACGTTCCAGGGTGCCGCCTGATACATGATGCCGTCGACGACGAGGGGCGTTGCCTCTATCCCGCGCGATGATTCAAGATTGTAGCTCCAGACGAGGCCGAGACTCCCGACGTTGTCGGTGTTGATCTGATCGAGCTTGCTGAACCGCGTCTCGGCGTAGTCGAGGCCGACGGTCGGCCAGTCCCTGGATGTTGTCGTATTGGCCTTGATGAAATCGCTGTCGACCCGCGCCATATCCGCCTTGATGCGGTCCGGCGCCGCGCTGGTCCCGGTCTGCGCCCAAGCACTGGACGAGAGGGAAAGACTGAGGAGGGATAGAACGACACGGATCCGGCGGAAGGCGATCTGGATGTTGAACCGATTGCCCGACTCGTTTTCCGGCCATTGGCACGCTGTGTTGGATCGTCCCATGCTTCACCTTCTTCCGCACACGTCGAGACCAGGATGCGTGCGAGCGCCCGCATCCGTTGAGATGAGGCGTCAAAGCTGCCGCGACGGTGCTACTGAAGCATTTCAGTCCGGACGGACCCGATTGCAGTTGTAAGAAAGCGTCCCGCGCCGAACGAAGGCGCCTCGAAAAAAATCTTCAACCCTCGGCAGTCAAGCCCGGCCGGCAACTAGTTCCAGGTCGCCGAAGTCAAGCGAACACGACAGCCGCGCTAAGGCGTTTTCAATCCAGCGGGACGTTCAGACTGGTCCCCTTGGTGATGATGCCACCACGGTTGCCGATCTCGATCGAGCCGTAGCGCTGCCTGAAGCAATCGGGCAGCGGCCGGTCGCCTTCCATGCTGAGCCAGAGGCGCAACAAATGACGCTTCTGGCTTGCATTGGGCCAGTCGCGGAAGCCGGTCCGGTCATGCAGCAAGGCATGATTGTAGACGAACTGCATGTCGCCCGGCTGCAGCCGCATGTCGAAATGCAGCGCGGGGTCATTTGCGAGCGCGTCGAACAGATCGAGCGCCTCGACGTGAACAGGCGTCAGTCTCGGCGCATCGGGAAAGCGCTGCGCGCTGTCGATGTACTGGCGTTGATAGAAGCCGGTCAGGAATCCCGCATGCCAATTCAGCACCGGGATTTCGAGATATGGCTTTTGGTTCTCCGGCACCTCGCCTCGCCGGTCCGTCGCGATGGGCTCGAACAGGAGGGCAGCAAGGTCGGGACGTCTGTCGAACATCTCGTTGTAGATGGTCGAGGTACTAACGAGGAGAGAGTCCCCTCCCTCCATCGCCTCGCGAATGCATAACAAGCCGACCACGTCGGACGAATCCGTGTGGAATGTCTGTCGTTCCGACGTCTGATAAATGCGGGTGTTCGGATCCCTCGCGTCCGCGCCGACGTCGCGGACGTGACCTAGAATGTGACCCGCTGCATTCTGGGACCGCGCCGATCCGAGATGCGCGCCCACGCCGCAAAATATCGTCGCGGCAAACTCCTGGCTGTAGTTTGCCACAGGCAAGCCGCGGATGACCTCGAAGCCGAGGCCAGCCAGCAGCGTTGTCTTGAGCTCTTCCAGGTGCGCCCCGAAGCGGGGAAGCGGAAAGCTCTCTTTGGTGATGTCAGCGATCTTTTTGGTTTTGCGAAGATATGATTCAGCCGCGCTCTCGAGCTCGGCGATTTCGCTGGGAGCAAGCGATATCAGCCATCGATCGGGATTGGCCTTCATCTCGGCACCAAGCCAGGCCGATGGAATGTCGATCTTCCCTTGCGGGCGATTGATCCCGCTGGTCGCTGAGACCACATTCATCGTGCTGGCTCCTGGGAAGATTGGTCGTCAGACAGGACGTCGGACCATCGACGATATTGTGCCGACCGCTTGTTTGCAACTTGGCGAGGCCAGATGCACTGACACCGCGGGATATCGCCCACGTGCCGATAGGCGGCATCGATCAGCCCGGCGGAACCATGCTGTCAGGCGCAAACTCGGTCGGCAGGCCGTCGATGCTCTTCATGTTCTTCAGCCGCCAGTACTTCCTGAGATTGTCGAGACCCTGCTTGGTCCAGTAGCGCACGAGGCTGCCGCGCTCCTCTTTGTAGTCGAACAGCGGCACGCCCATGCCGCACGAGGTCTGCACGAGATCGACCGAGAGCCGCACGATCTGGCGCGCGCCGGCGACGTCCTCGAACTGCGGAATGAGATCGTCGTAGTCCGGCGTGCCGCGCATCAGCGATCGGCCCTGGCCGTAGAGCCGCAGGATCATCGGCGCGCCCTCGAAGGCGCAGAACATGATGGTCAGCCGCTTGTCCGGCGAGGCGACCAGATGCGCGCGGGTCTCGCTACCGCTGCCGGTGCAATCGAGGTAGGCGACGTCATTCTCCCCGAGCACCCCGAATGAGGACAGGCCCTTGGGCGAGACGTTGATGCGTCCCTTCGGCGGGGCGCTGGCGACGAAGAAGATCTTCTGCTGCGCGATGAATGCCGCGTGCTCCGGTTCGATCTTTGCGAATTGCTTGCCCATGCCCGTTCGTCCTCCGCGGCGTTCAAGCCGAACTAACACTTCAAATGTACCGGTTTAAGAACACACCTTATCCTAGTATAAATACCACCATGAAAGCACAGGACCCGATCTCTCCAGCGCTCTCCCTCAGCACGTTCCTGCGGGCGCTCCGGGAGCGCCAGTCTCCGGCAGAATTCGGCCTCGCCGCCGGACCACGACGGCGCACGCCAGGCCTTCGACGCGAGGAGGTCGCGCAGCTCTGCGGCTTGAGCGCCACCTGGTACACCTGGATCGAGCAGGGCCGCGACGTCTCCGTCTCCGCCGCGACGCTGGCGCGCCTCGCTCGCGGACTGCGCCTGTCACGCGCCGAGCGCAGCTACCTGTTCGAGGTCGCGGGCAAGCGCGATCCCGAGAGGCCCGGCCACAGGGACGATCCGCCCGAGAGCGTGCTGGCCTGCGTCGATGCGATCGACGGTCCCGCCTACATCCTCGATCGCACCTGGGGGGCGCGGCGCTGGAACGCGAAAGCCGCCAGCCTGTTTGCGGGATGGCTCGATGCCGACGGCGAAAAGAATCTGTTGCGCTACATCTTCCTCAGGTCCGAGGCCCGAACGCTCATCCTCGACTGGACGTCCCGCGCGCATCGCGTCGTGGCGGAATTCCGCGCCGCGGTGAGCGGTTATTCCGATGATCCGGATGTTCGCCGGCTCGTCGACGAACTGCGCGTCGGAAGCCCCGACTTCGCGCGCTGCTGGGAGACACAGGGCGTGTTGGCACGCGAAGGCGGCGAGCGCGCGTTCAATCATCCGGCCATGGGACTGCTGCACTATCAGCAGGTGTCGCTGTCGCTCGCGGGCTGGCCCGACTATCGGCTGACGATGCTGCTGCCTGCATCACCCGTACGCGATCGATGACGGGGATCAAGGTCGCCGGCCACACGCTCGAACCGGAGTACCGACACCGGTGTGCCGGGGGCGTCCAGCCAGCTAGACCAACAAATCATGCGTCGGATGGTGCCCAACACCTCCTGCGTGATCAATGGCGCCTTGCTCGGCGTGTGAAGGGGCAATCAGGTTTACATCCTGGATCAGAGCCAGTCCATTATTTCCGGCATTGTGCAGCCCATTTTCAACGGTATCCGGTCCGTGGTTATCCTCAAAATGATCCGGATGTTTGGCCTCTGCCATATCGTTCTTGAAATGAAAGGAATCTCCGAGCCCGGGCGCAGCTGCTGTTTGTGCCGGACCGGAGTCATCGGCAGCTTGGTGGTTGCCACCAGCATTCTCGCTCGGCCCCCCATGCAGATGTTCAGAAGCGTTTAGATGCGCCTTGTGCAAGTCAGGTTGCGATTGGCTGGAATTGGCATGGCTACCCGGTGCATCATCCTTGACATGCTTCTTGCCGACCGTGGCGTCGTCCTTTGAAGCGTCCACGTCGCGATGCAATTGTCCACGATTGGGTTCGTGTTCCGGTGGCCCGTGCTCGGCATGCGGCTTGTCTTTTGCGGCGCCTTCCTCCGAAACATGCGAGTCACGCTGCGATTGCCTTTGAGTCGGCTCCTGTCCCGGTGGCTCGTGCTCGGCATGCGGCTTGCCCTTTGTGGCGCCTTCTTCCGAAACATGGACATCACGCTGCGATTGCCCCTGAGTTGGATCGTGTTCCGGCGACCCGTACTCGGCATGCGGCTTGCCCTTTGTGGCGCCTTCTTCTGAAACATGCAAATCACGCTGCGATTGCCCCTGAGTTGGATCGTGTTCCGATGACCCATGCTCGGCATGCGGCTTGCCAGCTGCGGCGCCTTGCTCCGAAACATGCAAATCACGCTGCGATTGTGCATGATTGGATCCGTCGACTTCGGTCGCCTGCGTTGCGCCGTATCCGGCATTTCTCGGCGCGTCCGTTCCGCCCGCCTGTTCGAAGCCGCCATGATCGATCAGAGCGTCGATGGCACCGGCTCCAACGTGAGGGGTGCCGTCGCCCCTGACGCTATCCTCGCTCGCGGCTGCACCTGTGATCTGAAGTTCGTCGCCTCTGCCGACTATATCGCCTCGGGCACCCCCGAAGGCGAATGATTCACTATGTATTCCGGGATTGAGCCAGGCCAGGGTGTCGAAGCCATTAAGGTTCGCATCGACGCCGCCAGCCGTATTGAGGACGGCCAATTCGCTGGTTGCGTTTGCGGCATCCGATGCAAAGAAATCGCTCGGGCTATCGGAAAAAGTGAACGCCTGCGCGGGGCTGGCAAGGAGTTCGTAAATCGAGACTCCGACCGCCATCAATGCGAACGTGCCAAAGCTGCTCAGGCCCAGCCTTGGAGGGGTGGGCGTCGGCAATGCGATCGTGCTGGCGGCAATATCGGCACGGGATTCGACGAGCTTGGCCCGCGTCGGACTGTCAGCTACAGAATTCTCAACGCGGCCGACTTTGGCCGTTTTGCCGGGAGCAGCGGCAGTTTTCTGGGGGGTGATTTTGATGGTCACGACCGCGCCGGTACCGTCTGCGGCCATCACCGTGACTGTATCGGTATATGCATGATCAACTGCGCCCGCGCTTGCGGATTGAACGTCATCTAGCGCTGCCCAAATCAGAGCTGCAAGCGCGCCGACCCCGCCGTACAGGCGCGACAGGGCGAACGTCGCGAGTCCCCTGCGGTTTTTGATCTCAAGCTGTGCAGATATGTGATCGACTTGCGCGTTGATGGTGCCTGTGGCGACCTTAAGCTGGCGCGCAATCTCCTTGTTCGACATGCCGCAGGCGACCAGACGCATAATCTTGCGCTCCAGATCCGTCAGCGCTGCCAGCCCATTTTCGCCAAACGCGCCGTCGGCTGCCTTGGGGGCAGCCAGCCGGTCCGCCGTCGGTGCCACCAGCCTCAGGGACTGCATCAAGGTTTCGGGCTCCTCGCGCATCGGAATCCCAGCGCAGGCACCGGCTGCGATTGCGGCAGCGAGATCGCCTCGCGCAATGGATGCGGTGTAGAAGACCAGCCGTGTGGGAAGGTGTTCGGCATTGACGGCGGCGAGCATCTCGGAGGCCGTCACGTCAGGAAATCCGTCCTCTACAAGCGCGACATCTGGCGTCAACCTCCGAACTGCCTCGAGGCAGTCGGCTCCATTATTGCAAGACGCAACGATCTCGAAATCGCTCTCCGCCGCAAATAGCGGCTCAAAGCCCTGCAGCACGATCGGACGGCGATCTGCTATCAAGAGTCGGATACGAAGCATCTACTCCACCTGCCCCGGCGTTCCGTCGCCCGGCAAGGGCGACCTGGATTCAACGGCGTCACTTCAAGATCAGCGCGGCAAGGCCCCTCCGGTAGAGACGAGACGGAGGGGCCTTAATGCTGTTCCAGGGATCTGAGGTCGTCGACGAGGGCGGCTTCAATCTGGTGCAAGTGCTCTGCGGTCAGGCCCTTCGAAAAGTCTTTGACGAGCTGCCGGCAGCGCTCTAGGCGCTCTTCCAGTATCCGCTTTTCCCGGTCCTTGTTCATGGAACGGTGAATACCCCAATCGCGTGAAGTCAGCGTCCTTCGCGTCGATTAACGGAGGATCAATCCATGTGTTCCAAGCCCACGTTAAGATAGTGCCGTGGGCGGGGTCCAAGCCTGATGCTGGCGCCACGTCCACTCGCGAGATGCTGAACCCGGGATCACGACGGGCGCCGGCACCACCTCGCGGCGGTACATTTCTCGCCTATCGAAGCTGCTCTATCTTTGCAGCCATATCGGGAGCGCGACTGACCCTGTAGGTCATGTTGCTGCATTTGAGGACCCAAACATCGTGATCCGCTCTCGAGCGCTTCGCGTCCTTCGTCGCGCCAAGGGCCTTGTCGCAGGCAAAGCCTTGCAATCGGATCTGCGCAGCCAGCATATCCCGCGGCGTTTCGGTGCTTGCCTGCTGTTGCGCCTGGGCTGAGGAGATCGAGCCAAGAGCAGCCGCACCTGCTACGATCGATACAAGAAGCTTGCTCATGCCGAAGCTCTCCATGCCTTCTGTTGCCAACCCAAGGTGACGGGAGCGCGTCCGCATGGCGCGCGACCGGTCGATAGCGGCGGCAGTCGCTCGGTGCGCACAGATGCGGGCCGCCCTTCAGAACTCTACGCGGAATGCGGACGGAGGGTTGACATGGATCAATGCTGTCGCTCGCGGACAGCAGCTTTACGATGGCGCCGCTCACGTGCCGCTCGGCGAGCCAGCCGTGTTCGATCGCGCTGGGCCATCCCCGCGCCGATTTCGCGTTCATGCCCTTGCAGCTGGAATCCGGACACGAAGGGCGGGGCCGACTGATCAGATCATAACGGTTCCCGAAGAAAGCACGAACGTGATCGCACCGGGCGCGCGCGCCCATGCTCGCATGGCTTTGTTGGCAGCTCGCAGAACCGAGGGGCGCAAGATTTGAATTGCATCGCGGATGGTCGCCCTGATCGGCTGACGGCCGATCCGTCCGGGCAGTCGAGCAACCCGGAGCGCGCGCACCATCGTTTCGGGATCGGGAAGTTCTTCTTTACCCTTATCTTGCAAAAGGCTCCAAATGAGACGTTTGAGATCGAACGTCTCCCGGTCAATTTGAGCGAACGATCCGGTTGCCGTGATGCAGGCATGGTCGGTCATGTCGTAAAAGACGAGGCCATCGTCGATGGCCACCATATCGCCGTGACAGGCCAGATCGATGAAGAACAGTTGGTCTACCCCCCATCTTATCGACTGGTAGTTTCGCATTCGGCAGCCGGCTTCGATGACCTTGCTGTTGACCAGAAGGGTCGAAGGGACAATTCCGAGCAACCGCGTCTTGCCCGCCAAATAGAGATCCGCCAGGCACTCCTGACTCGAATACAGGTAAACGTCGCTGCCTCGCCGATACCTTATGCCCTTGTCCTGCACCAGATGGGACGTGGAGGTCATGAACGCCGCGGCCGGGTAAGCCATCGCAAGTCCCGCGAAAATCCGCAGCGCCCCCGGCGCAAGCCAGTCATCGTCATGTAGCAGCTTGATCCAGTGACCGCGGCACGAGAGCATCGCGTTGTTTGTGTTCTCGACCTGACCACGGCCCTCGCGGTTCTCGACCACCCGGATGCGGGGGTCTCGGCGGGCATAGTCGGACCAAACTTGCCAACTTTCGCCAGCCGGCTTTTCGTCATCACTGATGACCAATTCCCAATCGGAGAAATCCTGCTGCAGCACACTTTCGATCGCACGGCGCAGCATATCCGGACGGCGGAAGGTTGGTATCGCGATCGAAATGAAGGGTCGGAGTTCCCCTCGGGCACTTCCGTTTCGATCGGCCTGAAGTGATCCCATCATTGGCCCCTCATTCATCGAAGCGGCTATTGGAACTCGCATCCTCATCGTTGGTCGAGCGCATCTGCGGGCATGATGAACGTTCTCGCACTGACCACGTTGAGTTGGCCGATTGATGAACCGCGAGGGCGACGGCAGTCACCGTCCATTCGCATGAAGCATAGTGTCGCAGTCCGCGATTTCTAGAAGAGCGACCGCATCATATGCGGGAGATGAATTTGCAATCGGCAGTTGATGTCGCTGACGCCTCGCGTCCGCCAGGGGGCACATGCGGTCATCCCAGCCCTGTCTGACCTGGGTCCGCTCCAAACCGGAGGCTCTTTCAGATCGCCAGAACAAATCTGAGCTGCCGGCGGAGCTCCTTTGGCACAATCGAGTCGGATGAAGAGAGAGGCCATTGAATGTGGTACAGCCAGATTCAGCAATCTTGGTACTGTTTTACGATCAGGCGCAACGCATCTATTCGCTGACACGAGCGACCGTAGCAATCCTGATCCGGGCTTAGCGGGAGCCCTGGTCGACGCAAACAGCGCGGATCGCATACACGCAGACAGGAGTTCCACGCTGCCTGGCATTTTGTGGATGGCCGGCGCGCTTACGCCCCCATGCAAACATTCCCATCAAAGAGACAAATGACCGAGGAGATCATCCCCATGAAGGCGATCGTTGTAACGGACCAGGCCGCGGGAACGGCCGGGATGAAGTTGGTGGACCGGCCCCTGCCGCAGGCAGCGATAAACGACGTTGTGGTTCAGGTTCGGGCGTCGGGATTTGTCCCGACTGAGTTGACGTGGCCCTCAACCTGGACCGATCGCCTCAATCGTGACCGAATACCGTCGATCCCTGGGCATGAGCTGGCCGGGGTGGTCACGGCTCTCGGATATGGCACGACGGGTCTGTCGGTGGGACAACGGGTCTTCGGCCTCGCGGACTGGTATCGCGACGGCACGCTGGCCGAGTATGTGGCGATCGAGGCACGCAACCTCGCGCCGTTGCCGGGCGACGTCGACTTCGCGGTGGGAGCGAGCCTGCCGATCTCGGGTCTGACCGCATGGCAAGGGCTGTTCCAGCACGGCCGCCTTCAGGCAGGACAGAGCGTCCTTGCGCACGGCGCGGCCGGCGCAGTCGGGTCGATGGTGACGCAACTCGCACGAGAGGCCGGCGCCTACGTCATCGGGACCGGACGCGCAGCCGACCGCCAAACGGTGCTCGACTTCGGCGCGAAGGAGTTCGTCGACCTCGACAACGACGCGCTGGAAGATGTCGGCAAAGTCGATCTGGTGTTCGATGTCATCGGCGGTGACATCCAGAAGCGGTCCGCAAAAATGATTCGAGCCGGAGGAACACTGGTGACCATCGTCGGGCCGGCCGAGGCGCGGCCCTCCGACGGCCTGGCGGTCGACTTCGTCGTCGAGTCCGATCGTGCCCAACTGATTGAGATCGTCCAGCGGGTGCGGGACGGACGACTGCGGACAAACATCGGCAACGTCTCGACCTTCGACGCGGCCGTCACCGCATTGAATCCGACCAAGCGACGCAAAGGCAATACGATTATCCGCGTTCGTCCCTGAAACAAGCACTCATGCACGTGGTCGGCCGACGCTGTCCAGCGCCGGTCGGATGTTGAGATGTCTGCAACGGGTTACGAGCTGCCGATGACAGCCACGCGCGGCGACTTCCGCTTTGGACTCAAAAGCCGACGGTTATGAGCACACGCCACGACGAGCTTCGATCCGGCTCTACCCGATCAGCTGCTTCGCCGCCGCCGAGATCATCACCAGCCCGCCGGTGATCACGGCAACGTCGAGGATCGCGGCGTGGATGTGCACGGGCATCCGTTCGACAAAAGCCTTTGCGAGGAATGCGCCGGGGATCGCGATGCCGCCGATCAGCAGCGCGAAGGCGAGCACCTGCGCGGTGACGGCGCCGGCGAGGCCGAACACCGAGATCTTGATCAGGCCGGTGCCGAGCGAGATCAACGCGTCGGTTGCGATCACGGCGGCGCCTTCGAGGCCTGCCGCCATCAGCAGCGACAGCAGGATTACGCCGGAGCCCGAGGTGCCGCCGACCAGCACGCCGTAGCCGACCGAGCCCGCGGCAAGGCCGCTGTCGCCGATCCTGACCTGGCGGCGGCGGAGCACGCGGCGCAGCGGCACGCTCAGGATCAGCATGGTCCCGATCACGATGGCCGCGCCCGCATTGGTGAGGCGCGTGTAGCCGTAAGCGCCGAGCGCGGTCGTCAGCGCCGCGCAGGCGAGCACGATCAGCGCGCGGCGGCGATCGACATGACGGAGATAGGCGAGTGCACGGCTGGAATTGGTGAGCATCGCGGAGATCGCGATGATCGGCACCACGGGCTCGGCGCCGACCAGCGGCACCAGCACCAGGGGCATCAGCGCGCCGGTGCCGTAACCGGCAAGACCACCGATGATCGAAGCAAACAACGCCATCAACGCGACCAGCAGAAGCTGAAAGATCGAGATGTCGGCGAAGCCTGAAACGATGGTCACGTTCTCTCGTCGCGGCTGACGCGTGCCGCAGCTTGATCGGCGATGGAAGCGAGTGCGGCCTCGTCTAGTGGAAAATCCGCCGCAAGCCAAGCGTCCTCGGCGAGTGTCAACACATGTCCGAGTGCAGGGCCTTCGGCCAGACCGCGCGCGATGAAGTCGGTGGCGCGCAGCGGAAATTTCGGCGCAGTCCAACGCTGCGGCAGCTCGGCGAGCGCGCGCCAGCGCGGTGAATGCACGTCGTCCGCCGCCCTCGCCCAGGCGAGCAACACGCGATCGTGATAGCGCTCCGCGCCGAGCCGGTAGAGCAGCCGCCGCGCATGGGCTTCGTCCATGGCGGCAAACCGCCACCAGCGGTGTCCCATCGAATCCAGCGCCTTGGCCTCGGCATTGGAGAGACGTAAGCGCGTCGCGACGCGCTTGGCGTCTTCCGTCACGGCCACCGTCAGCGCAGCCAGACGCCGCGTGCTGCTGGCGGTGAGGCCGAGTTCGCGCTCGATCGCGATCATCGCCGTGAGCGGCCCGGGATAGGCAACGCCGCCGATCAGCGCCTGCAGCAATCCGCCGTCGGCCATGGCGAGCGCGGCCGCGGATGCGCCGCCGGCCAGCAGCAGCTTCAGCATCTCCATCCGCACCCGCTCGGCCGACAGGGTGGCGAGGCCCGCACGCCCGCGGATGCAGGCAAGATTGCCGTCGCGGTCGGGCTCGCCGGCGCCAAAGGCGGCGTGGATGCGGAAGAAGCGCAGGATGCGCAAATAGTCTTCGGCGATGCGCTGGTCGGGATCGCCGATGAAGCGCACGCGCCGCGTCCTGGCGTCCGCGATGCCGCCGACGTAATCGTAGACGATGCCTGCCGCATCGACCGACAGGCCGTTCATGGTGAAGTCGCGCCGCTCGGCGTCCTTCACCCAGTCGCGGCCGAACGCGACCTTGGCCTTGCGGCCGAAGGTCTCGGTGTCCTCGCGCAGCGTCGTGACTTCATAGGGGTGGCTGTCGATGACGAGCGTGACGGTGCCGTGATCGATCCCGGTCGGCACGCTCTTGATGCCGGCCTTTTTGGCGCGCCGGACCACTTCTTCCGGCAGCGCCGTGGTCGCGATGTCGATGTCGCCGGGCACGAGGCCGAGCAGCGCGTTGCGGACGGCGCCGCCGACCACCCGCGCCTCCTCGCCATCGGTGCCCAGCAATTGCAAGACGCGCGAGGTGCCGCCTGCGGTCAACCAGGGCGCATCGGCGAGTATCGGCTCCGCGCTCATCGTTCCGCCCCTATCTTTCCGTGCCCGGCACGAGCTTGCCGTTCTCGATATGGGCGGGAATGTAGGTCGAATCCGGGGCGGCGCCGGAGAAATGCGCCAGTCCGATCAGGCCGGCGATCACCAGCACCAGCGCGCACAGGATCAGGCGCGCGACGACCGTGACCGGCCAGGACGAGCGCGCGAACAGGCCGGAGCGGCTGGCGGCCAGGAACAACGCATAGACGGCAAAAGGGATGAGGAAGATTCCGATCTCGGTCAGAACCGTCCGGATCATGATGAATAGATCCGCTCATACAGCACACGCAGCATTCCGGCCGTCGCACCCCAGATGTAGCGTTCTGCAAACGGCATCGCGTAGTAAAAACGCTCCATGCCGCGGAACTCCTTGCTGTGCAACTGGTGGTTCGCCGGATCCATCAGGAAGGATAGCGGCACCTCGAACGCGTCATCAACCTCGGAATGGTTGATGGTCAGTTCGAAGCCGGGCCGCACCTTGGCGACCGTCGGCAGGATGCGGAAGCCGAAGCCGGTGCCGTAGAGATCGAGATAGCCGATCGGCTCGACGAAGTCTCTGGACAGGCCGACCTCCTCCTCGGCCTCGCGCAGCGCCGCATCGAGCGGCGAGGAATCGGTCGCATCGATCTTGCCGCCGGGAAAGGCGATCTGGCCGGCATGGTCGTTGAGATGCGCCGAGCGCTGCGTCAGCAGGATGGTCGGCTCGGGCCGGTCGACCACCGCGATCAGGACCGCTGCGGGACGCACCGGCTGTTCGCGGGCCACGATCTCCAGCATCTTGTCGGTGCCGGGATCGCCCGAGGCCGGAATGATGTTCGGGTCGAACAGGCCGGGCGGCACGTCGAAGTGCAGCCGCGCCCGGGAGCGGGCGAAGAAGTCCGCAGCGCCAAGGGCTGCCGGATCGCTCTTCAGGATAGGCTTGTTCAAAGTGCGGCCCTCACCTGCTCCGCATCGGCCATGGCGAAGAATTCGCCGGCCGACTCGACGCCGAACATCGGCTGGCCATCGACCATCCGCTCCTCGCCCATGTCAACCAGATCGTAATAGAGCGCGCGGGTCACCTTGGCCCAGAGATCGGCGCGGACATGCAGATAGGGCGTCAGCCCGCCGTCCCTGGCCTGCTCGAACCGGAGCCGGTGCGCGACGTCGCAGGTCACCCAGTCGTCGACATTGGTGCGGAAGCTCAGCACGCGATGGTTGTCCTCGTCGCTCTTCAGCATCTCGACCGCCATGAACGGCGCGTCGTCGACGCGAATGCCGACCTTCTCCACCGGCGTGACCAGGAAGTGCTTGTCGCCCTCGCGCTTGAGGATGGTCGAGAACAGCCGGACCAGGGCGTGACGCCCGATTGGCGTCCCCATGTAGAACCAAGTACCATCGGAGGCGATTCGGATGTCGAGATCGCCGCAAAACGGCGGATTCCACAGATGCACCGGAGGCAGGCCCTTTTTGGCGCCTTCGGCATTGGCAGCACTTTTGGCGGCGGCAGTCAGCCCCTCAAGACCGCGTTCGGCGCTCTGCCCTTGGTTCGCCATGGTTTGCCCTGACTTTGTCATTTGGCACGATTGGTGCAGGTCTACGTTGTCAATCGGTGTGTGGTTCCACACCGGATTAATCCGGTGTGGAGGTCGCCACTTCGTGATGCCCTACATACCCTTAAGCCGATAAGGTGGGGATAGGTTAATTCAACGAATACATGGCCTTCCTGCAAGTCTAGCATAGGGCCCATGTGATGACGTGACGGCGCAAGACCCTCACGGCGGAAGACGACGACTCAGGAACGTGACGACGCAAGCGAGCCGCGTGGCAGGCTGAAGGAGCGAACGGATGGCGGAGAGTGTCGAGAAACTCGAAGACGGGATCGTCCGTTCGGCCGAACAGGTGTCGGCTCAGATTCGCGCGGCGAAAGACGCGATCGCATCCGTCATCTTCGGCCAGGACCGCGTGATCGAGAACACGCTGGTCACGATCCTCTCCGGCGGCCACGCACTGCTGATCGGCGTGCCTGGTCTCGCCAAGACCAAGCTGGTCGAGACGCTCGGCGTCACGCTCGGTCTCGACGCCAAGCGCATCCAGTTCACGCCTGATTTGATGCCGTCCGACATTCTCGGCGCCGAAGTGCTGGATGAGAGCACCGCCGGCAGGCGCGCCTTCCGCTTCATTGCAGGTCCGGTGTTCGCGCAGTTGCTGATGGCCGACGAGATCAACCGGGCCAGCCCGCGCACCCAGTCGGCGCTGCTGCAGGCGATGCAGGAGCAGCACATCACGGTTGCCGGCGCACGTCACGATCTGCCGAAGCCGTTCCACGTGCTCGCGACGCAAAATCCGCTGGAGCAGGAAGGCACCTATCCGCTGCCCGAAGCGCAGCTCGACCGCTTCCTGATGGAGATCGACGTCGATTATCCCGATCGCGACGCCGAGCGCCGTATCCTGTTCGAGACCACCGGCGCCGAAGAGACGCTGGCGAAGGGCTCGATGAGCGCGGATGCGCTGATCACCGCGCAGCGGCTGGTGCGCCGCCTGCCGGTCGGCGATTCCGTCGTGGAGGCAATCCTGTCGCTGGTCCGCTCGGCCCGTCCGGGCGAGGAGAGCGGCGAAGCCGGCAAGTTCATCGCCTGGGGCCCCGGCCCGCGCGCCAGCCAGTCGCTGATGCTCGCCGTGCGCGCCCGCGCGCTGATCGACGGACGCCTTGCGCCCTCGATCGACGACGTGCTCGACCTCGCCGAGCCCGTGCTCAAGCACCGCATGGCGCTGACGTTCCAGGCGCGCGCCGAAGGTCGCACGATTCCGGACGTGATCAAGCAACTGAAAACACGGATCGGTTGATGGCAGCAGAGACCGGGCACACAGCGAAGGAGATCATCGCGATCCGACGTGCCGATGGCGAAAGCCGTACGCTCGCCGCTTCGCTGCCGCGCCTGGTGCTCGAGGCCCGCCGCATCGCCGCCAACGTCATCCACGGCCTGCACGGCCGGCGCCGCGCCGGCTCGGGTGAGAATTTCTGGCAATACCGCCGCTTCGTCTCGGGCGAGCCGGCGCAGAATGTCGACTGGCGCCGCTCGGCGCGCGACGACCATCTCTATGTCCGCGAGCTCGAATGGGAAGCCTCGCACACGGTGTGGATCTGGCCCGACCGTTCGCCGTCGATGGCGTTCGCCTCGAAGACCGCGCGTGAATCCAAACTGGAACGCACGCTGATCGTCGCCTTCGCGCTGGCCGAACTGCTGGTCGCGGGCGGTGAACGCGTCGGCATTCCCGGGCTGATGGCGCCGACCGCGAGCCGCAGCGTGATCGACAAGATGGCGCAGGCGATGCTGCATGACGATGCCGACCGGCTGAGCCTGCCGCCGTCCTTCGTGCCGGCGGCGCTGGCCGAGATCATCGTGCTGTCGGATTTCTGGTCGCCGATCACGGAGATCAGGACGACGCTCGCAGGGCTCTCCGGCTCCGGCGCGCATGGCACGCTGGTGCAGGTCGTCGATCCCGCCGAGGAGACATTCCCCTATTCGGGCCGCATCGAATTCGTCGAGCCCGAGGGTTTTGGCGTGATCACCGCCGGCCGCGCCGAGAGCTGGGCGCAGGATTACACCGCGCGGCTCGCGCTGCACCGCGACCAGATCCGCGCCGAGACGGGCAAGCTAGACTGGCTGTTCGCGACCCATGCGACCGACCGTTCCGCCGCCGAACTGCTGCTGTACCTGCATGCCGGCATGCAGGTGAGCAAGTCCGGCGCGCGCACCACCACGATCAAGGCGGGGCCGGCCGCATGATGGGATTGCCGCTCGCCTTCACCGAACCGCTGCTGCTGATCGGCCTCGTCAGCCTGCCGGTGCTGTGGTGGCTCCTGCGCGTGATGCCGCCGCGGCCGCGCCGCATAGAGTTTCCGCCAACGCGCCTGTTGTTCGACATCGCGCCACGGGAAGAGACCCCGTCGCGAACGCCGTGGTGGCTGACGGCGCTGCGTCTTCTGGCCGCCGCGCTGGTGATTTTCGCCGCCGCCGGCCCGATCTGGAATCCGCAGACCGGGCTTGCCGACAGCAAGGCGCCGCTGATGATCATGCTCGACGACGGCTGGAGCGCCGCATCGAACTGGGATGTCAGGCTGAGAACCGCCGACGAGCTGATCGCCAACGCCGACAACGACCGCCGCGCCATCGCGCTGGTGCCGCTGTCCGAGCCGAACCGCGACATCACCCTGATGCCGGCGGGCGCCGCGCGCGTCGCGCTGCGCCAGATCGTGCCAAAGCCCTATTCGATCGATCGCGTCGAAACCCTCACCGCGGTCGACCGTTTCCTGAAAGCCACCGGCGATTGCGAGATCGCCTGGCTGTCCGACGGCGTCGACACCGGGCGCGGCGACGAATTCGTGCAGGCGCTCGGCAAGACCATCGGCGACCGCAGCCTGACTGTGTTCGAGGGCGGCACCTCCTCGCCGCTGGCGCTGGTCGCGGCCGAGAACGCCGCCGCCAAGATGACGGTGAAGGTGTTGCGCACCGACAGCGGCATCGCGGTGGGCACCGTGCGCGCGCTGGACCAGAAGGCCTCGCCGATCGGCGAAGCGCGTTATTCGTTCGGACCGCAGGACAAGGAGACCGAGGCCTCGTTCGACCTGCCGGTCGAGCTGCGCAACGACATCACGCGGCTCGAGATCACGGGCGAGCGCTCCGCCGGCGCGGTACAACTGCTCGACAAGCGCTGGCGCCGCCGCGCCATCGGCATCGTCACCGGCACGACCAGCGAGACCGCGCAGCCGCTGCTGGCGCCGACCTTCTACCTCACCCGCGCGCTGGCGCCGTTCGCCGACGTGCGGCTCGCCGATCGCGGCTCGCCGCAGCAGGGCATCACCCAGTTCCTCGACCAGAAGCTGCCGATGATCATCCTCGCCGATGTCGGCACCGTCGCGCCCGAGCTGCGCGATCGCCTCAATGCCTGGGTCGACCAGGGCGGCGTGCTGGTGCGCTTCGCAGGTCCCCGCTTGGCGCAAGCCGAGGACGATCTCGTGCCGGTGAAGCTGCGCAAGGGCGGCCGCACGCTCGGCGGCAGCCTGACCTGGGAGAAGCCGCAGCACCTCGCCTCGTTCACCGCCGACGGACCGTTTGCCGGCGTCGCAGTCCCCAAGGACGTCACCATCAACCGCCAGGTGCTGGCCGAGCCCGACGCCGTACTCGCCACCAAGAGCTGGGCCTCGCTGGAAGACGGCACGCCGCTCGTCACCGGCGAGCATCGCGGCAAGGGCATCGTCAGCCTGTTCCATGTCAGCGCCGACATGCGCTGGTCGGACCTGCCGATGTCGGGCACCTTCGTCGAGATGCTGCGGCGGATCGTCGACATGTCCGGCTATACCGCCAAGCCCGGCGCAGGCCCTGCCGGCGAAGCCACCACCGAAACGGTGGCGCCGCTGCACATCCTCGACGGCTTCGGCGCCTTCGGCCCGCCGCCTGCGACCGCAAAGCCGCTGCCCGCGGATTACCGCGACCGCGCCACACCCGATCATCCGCCGGGCTTCTATGGTCCGGCTGAAGGACCTCTCGCCGTGAACACGCTTGCCGCCGCCGACCGCATCGCAGCCCTGAACACCGCGAGCCTGCGCGCCCGGCACGCCACCTACACCAATGCCGAGCCGCGCGATTTGCGTGGTTGGCTGCTCTCGACGGCGCTGGCACTGTTCCTGGTCGACGCCATTATCGTCGCGGTGCTCGGCGGCGGTATCGCCGCGCTGCTGCGCCGGCGCGCCGCGACCGCTGCGATCGTGCTCGGTTTGATGCTGGCGGGCCTGGTGTCGCTCTCGCCGACACCGTCCTACGCCGACAGTGCATCCGACGAGTTCGCGATGAAGGCGGTGTCGCAGACCCGCCTCGCCTATGTCGTCACCGGCAATGCCGACGTGGATTCCATCGTCAAGGCCGGCCTGTCCGGACTGACGCTGTTCCTGGCGCAGCGCACAGCGCTCGAGGCCGGCGATCCCGTCGGCATCGATCCTTCGCGCGACGAGCTCGCCTTCTTCCCGCTGATCTACTGGCCGATCGTGCCCGGCGCGCCCAAGCCACCGCAGGACGCCATCAACAAGATCGACGCCTATATGAAGCAGGGCGGCACCGTGCTGTTCGACACCCGCGACGCGATCGAAGCGCCGCCCGGCGAGAACGGCGCCGCGCAGACGCCGGGGATGCAGACGCTTCGCCAGATCCTGTCCTCGCTCGACGTGCCCGAGCTCGAGCCGGTGCCGCGCGAGCACGTGCTGACCAAGACCTTCTACCTGCTGCGCGACTTCCCCGGCCGCTTCAACAGCGGCCAGACCTGGGTCGAGAGCCTGCCGCGCGAGGAGGACGACGACAGCGCGCAGCGGCCGGCCCGCGGCGGCGACGGCGTCTCGCCGATCATCATCACCTCGAACGACCTTGCCGGCGCCTGGGCCGTGCGCCCCGACGGCCAGTACATGCTGCCGGTCGCCGGCGGCGACGCCCGCCAGCGCGAATTCGCCTACCGCGCCGGCGCCAACATCGTCATGTACACGCTGACCGGCAACTACAAGGCCGACCAGGTGCACGCACCGGCCCTGATCGAACGTCTCGGGCAATGAGCATGATCCGGAAAAGTGGAAGCCGGTTTTCCGGCAAGATCATGCTCACAACGAATAGAAGTTCACTATGAATTACGGCATCGCGTTCACGCCGCTTGTTCCTGCGATCGTCCTGTGGCTTGCGCTCGCGGCGATCGTCGTCATCGCGATCGTGCTGCTGGTGGCGCGGGCGCGCGGCGCGGCCGTGCGCGTGGCGGCGCTGGCGCTGTTCCTGCTGGCGCTCGCCAATCCCTCCTTCACGCGCGAGGACCGAGATCCCCTCACCTCGGTCGCCGCGATCGTGGTCGACAAAAGCCCGAGCCAGAATTTCGGCAACCGCAATCGTGAAGCTGCCCAGGCGCAGGAGGCGCTGGTCGACAACCTGAAGAAGATCAAGGGCCTCGAGGTCCGCGTCGTCGACGCCGGACAGGCCGACGGCGAGACCGACGGCACCAAGCTGTTCGGCGCGCTGGCCTCGGCGCTGTCGGACGTGCCGGTCGACCGCGTCGCCGGCGCGTTCCTGATCACCGACGGCCGCGTCCACGACATTCCCGCCAACGCCGCCGCGCTCGGCTTCCAGGCGCCGGTGCACGCGCTGATCACCGGGCAGAAGGACGAGCGCGATCGCCGCATCGCGATCACCGCCGCGCCGCGCTTCGGCATCGTCGGGCAGACCCAGACCATCACCTACCGCCTCGACGACCAGGGCGTCTCGGGCGAACGCGCCAAGGTCACGGTGCGCCGCGACGGCGAGGTCATCAACGAGCGCCAGCTGTCAAGCGGCCAGAGCGCCAGCGTCGACGTCGACATCAAGCATGCCGGTCCGAACATCGTCGAGATCGAGGCCTCGCCGCTCGAGCGCGAGCTGACGCCCGTGAACAACCGCGCGGTCGTCTCGATCGACGGCGTGCGCGACAAGCTGCGCGTGCTCTTGGTCTCGGGCGAGCCGCATTCCGGTGAGCGCACCTGGCGCAACCTGCTGAAGTCCGACGCCAGCGTCGATCTCGTGCACTTCACCATTCTGCGTCCGCCGGAGAAGCAGGACGGCACGCCGATCAACGAATTGTCGCTGATTGCGTTTCCGACCCGCGAGCTGTTCCAGCAGAAGATCAACGAATTCCAGCTGATCATCTTCGATCGCTACGCCCGCCAGGGCGTGCTGCCGATCGCCTATTTCGACAACATCGCGCGCTATGTGCGCGCGGGCGGCGCGGTGCTGGTCTCGGCCGGTCCCGACTATGCATCCAACACCAGCATCTGGCGCACGCCGCTGGACTCGGTGCTGCCGGCGGAGCCCGTCGGCGTGACCGAAAAGCCGTTCTATGCGCATCTGTCCGACATCGGCAAACGCCACCCCGTCACGCGCGGTCTGGAAGGCTCGGCCTTCGAGCCGCCGCACTGGAGCCGCTTCTTCCGCACCGTGGACACCCGCAATGCCGTCAACCCGCCGGTCATGACCGGCGTCGACGGCAAGCCGCTGCTGTTCCTGTCGCGCTTCGGCGAAGGGCGCGTCGCACTGCTGCTCTCCGACCACATCTGGCTGTGGGCGCGCGGCTATGAAGGCGGCGGCCCGCATCTCGATCTGCTCAGGCGGATGTCGCATTGGCTGATGAAGCAGCCCGACCTCGATGAAGAGGCGCTCCGCCTCCAGGTACAGGGCAAGGATCTCGTGGTGGTGCGCCAGACCATGGCGGACAGCGTCCAGCCGGTCAGCGTGACCTCGCCCTCGGGCGTATCGCACGATCTGACGCTGAGCCCCGGCGATCCCGGCGAATGGCGCGCCAGCCTGCCCGCCAGCGAGCTCGGCCTGTGGCAAGCGACCGACGGCACGCTGAAGGCGCTGATCAATGTCGGCCCGACCAATCCAAAGGAATTTTCGGAAGTCACCTCCACGATCGAAACCCTGAAGCCGCTGGCGCAGGCGACCGGCGGCAATGCCGTGCGCGTCGCCAGCGGCTCCAGCGTCGAACTGCCGCGCATCGTGCCGGTGCGCTCGACGAGCACCTTCGCCGGTGACGGCTGGATGGGCGTGCGGATGCGCGACGCCAGCGTCGTCAAGGGCGTCGGCGTGCTGCCGATCTTCGCCGGCCTGATCGGCCTGTTGCTGCTGCTCGGCGCGTTCGCCGCCACCTGGGTCCGCGAAGGACGCTAGTTGCCGGAACGACACATCGGATCGGCTCCCTGCGCGCGCCGGTCCACTCGCGATTGACATTCGCTGAGCAATGCTGCGATGTTACACTATAACATCGCGAGATCAGGGGATGATCCCTCGCGATGCGGGGTGGCGTTTCCAGATGAAGTGGTTCCGGTCGCATATCAGGCACGGCGCCCGGCTCGCGTTGTTCGCGATGCTGGTGCAGCTCGCGCTGACCTTCGGCCACAGCCACTGGTTCGCGCAGGCCACTCCCCTCGCCCAATCCTCGCTCCAGCAGGCGGACAGCACCGGGACCATTGCGTCGCCGGACCGCGCCGCGATCCAGAAGCAATCGCCGGCAGGCCCCGATAGGGAGCAGCCGGGCGACGACAATTGCGCGATCTGCGCCGTTGTCGCGATGGCGGGCACGGTCGTCTCGGCGACGCCGCCTTTGCTGCTGCTGCCGCAGGCGATCGAGCTGCTCTACCTCACGACAGATGCCGAATTCGTCCATCTGAAATCGGCCGGCACGGCGTTCCAGCCGCGCGCCCCTCCCGCCTCCTGACTCCAGACATCGTTAGACCACGCCCGGGTTCGAATGCCCGGGAGCAGTTGAAGTCGAATTCCGTCGCGCTGCGACGGCAGGCCGCCTCCGATCAGCAAAGCATCTTCCGGACGGCGCCTGACTGGAATCAGGACCATGTCATTTGAATTGCGACGCATGCAGCATCTCGCCGGAGCAAGCCTGCTCCTGCTCGGCGCCGCCGCCACGTCCGCGCTGGCTCAGGAATCTGCAAAACCTCCTGCGCAACAACCTGCACAACAGGCACAGGACAAATCGTCGACCGAGATCCCGTCCGTCACCGTGACGGCCCCGAGTCCGATCGTGCGCAGGGCGGTGGTGCCGACGCGCAGTCCGGTCCGCACCACGCGAACCGCGCGCGTGCGCAGCCAGCAACCTGCGCCCGAAGCGGCGCCGGCAGCGGCGGCCGCAGCAGCACCAGCCGCGCCCCAGCGGGGCGTGCTGCCGATCGTGACCAATCAGTTCGCCACGGTCACCGTGGTGCCGAACGAGGAGATCCGCCGCGAGGGCGGCGGCCAGCTCGGCGACCTCCTGTTCTCGAAACCCGGCATCACCGGCTCGAGCTTCGCGCCCGGCGCCTCCAGTCGGCCGATCATCCGCGGTCTCGACGTCAACCGCGTCGGCATCGTCGAGAACGGCACCAATTCCGGCGGCGCCTCCGACCTCGGTGAGGATCATTTCGTCCCGATCGATCCGCTCGCGACCAACCAGGTCGAGGTGGTGCGCGGCCCGGCCGCCTTGCGCTACGGCTCGACCTCGATCGGCGGCGTCGTCAGCGCCACCAACAACCGCATTCCGGACGCGCTGCCGTCCTGCGCACCGTCATTCCAGACCTACGGAATGCCGACCAAGGCGCCGCTGGCGACCGCCGCGACCTCGCCTTGCGTCACCGCCGAGACGCGCACCGCGTTCAGCTCGGTCGATCGCGGCGTCGAAAGCGGCGTGCTGCTCGACACCGGCGGCGGCAATTTCGCGTTCCATGCCGACGCCTATGGCCGCACGACGTCCGACTATTCGATCCCGAGCTATCCCTATCTCAACGACCCGTCGCGCCCCGTGAACGGCCGCCAGCCGAACTCGGCGACGCGTTCGGATGGCGCCTCGATCGGCGGCTCCTACTTCTTCCAGGGCGGCTATATCGGCGCATCGATCACGCAGAACGACTCGCTCTACCACATTCCCGGCATCGACGGCGCCGACCACCAGACGCGGATTGACGGCCACCAGACCAAGATCAACGTCAAAGGCGAGTACCATCCGGACGCGACCGCGATCGACACCGTCCGCTTCTGGGCCGGCGCGACCGACTACCGCCACAACGAGATCGGCCTTGCCGATCCCGCCGATCTCAACAGCGACGGCATCAGGCAGACCTTCACCAACAGGGAGCAGGAGATCCGCACCGAGGTGCAGTTGATGCCGTTCAACGCGCGGTTCGCCGAGGTGACCACGGCGTTCGGCTTCCAGGCCGGCCATCAGGAATTGACCGCGCCGAGTCCCGACGATCCGAACAGCCCACTCAACGGATTATGGGACCCTAACAAGAACAACAGGGTCGCCGGTTACGTCTTCAACGAGCTGAAATTCAGCGAGACCACCAAGGCGCAGATTTCCGGACGCATCGAGCATGTCGATCTCTCCGGGACAACGCCGGCATTCATACCTCCCGTGTTCGACGTTAATGTCGACCCTGCCAGCATTGGTCCTGCCACGCCGCGGAACCTGCACTTCACGCCGAAGAGTGCGAGCATTGGCCTGCTCCAGGATCTGCCATGGGGTCTGGTTGCCAGCGTTACCGGTCAATACGTCGAGCGAGCGCCGAAACCGGCAGAGCTCTTTTCGCGCGGCGCGCATGACGCGACCGCTACCTTCGACATCGGCAATCCCGACCTCGGCATCGAAACGGCAAAATCGATCGAGGTCGGCCTGCGGCGGGCGACAGGGCCGTTCCGATTCGAACTCACCGGCTACTACACGAGGTTCAATGGCTTCATATTCCGCCGATTGACCGGCAATACGTGCGACGCGGCCGCTTGTGTGGACATCGCCAATCCGGACCAGCTTGAGCTGCAGCAAGCGAGATATTCGCAGCGCGATGCAATCTTCCGCGGCGGCGAATTCCAGTCGCAGCTCGACGTTGGGTCGCTCAACGGCGGCATCTGGGGTATCGAGAACCAGCTCGACGTGGTCCGCGCCACCTTCACCGACGGCACCAACGTGCCGCGCATTCCGCCGGTGCGGCTGGGCGGCGGCGTGTTCTGGCGCGACGACAACTGGCTGATGCGCGTCAATCTGTTGCACGCCTTCGCGCAGAACAACGTCGCCGTCATCGCGGAGACGCCGACGGCCGGATATAATCTGCTGAAGGCCGAGGTGAGCTACAACACCAAGCTCGACCCGCGTCAGTTCGGCGCGCGCGAGATGACGGCCGGCATCGTCGGCAACAATCTCCTCAACGCGAACATCCGCAACTCGGTGTCCTACACCAAGGACGAGGTGTTGCTGCCCGGCATCGGTGTCAGGGCGTTCGCGAACTTCAAGTTCTAGGCTTGAGCCTGTCGGGGCCTGCGGGCCCCGACGTATGCCGCGGGCCGTAGCCCGGATGAGCGAAGCGACATCCGGGACAACAGATCTGTAACGAAAGGTTTCCCGGATATCGCTGCGCTCATCCGGGCTACGAAAGACGCACCTACCCTGCGCGCGCCATGCTCCAGTCCGGGCCGACCGGACCCGACACGCCCTCGAACGCGCCCTCGACGAGCTCGAACACCAGGACACGCGCGGCATCGACCGGGCCCGGCATGGTGATGCGGCCCTTGGGCACCTGCTTGAAGCCGACGCGGCTGTAATAGGGCTCGTCGCCGACCAGCAGCACGAGGCGGTGGCCCTTCTCCTTGGCGTCCTTCAGCGCCCGCTCCATCAGGACACGGCCGATGCCGCGGCTGCGGAACGGCGGCTCGACGGTGAGCGGGCCCAGCATCAGCGCCTTGGTGTCGCCGATCAGGATCGGCAATTGCCGGACCGAGCCGACCAGCAGCGTGCCGATGCGCGCGGTGAAGGAGACGTCGAGCAGATGGTCGACATGCTCGCGGATCCGGTAGGCGCTGAGCACGAAGCGGCCGGGGCCGAAGGTACGTTCGTGCAGCCGTTCGATCGCCTGGGCGTCGCCGGCGGCTTCGGGAAGGATGGTGAGCGAGAGATCGGTCATGTCAGCATGCGTCTTCGAGCGAAATGGACCCGGGTTCGCGTCAGGAAAACGCGTCAATTCGGGATGCGGGATAACATCTCGGGGGCCCGCGGTCCATCGGCCACATGAAGCTCCTTGGCCGGGCCGCGGGTGAAAACGGCGGCGAACAGCATGGTCCAGAACGACAGCATCAGGACGGGGATGATGTAATACTGCGTGAACACCGGATGCGTGGCGAAGAACGCCAGATTCAGCGCCAGATTGCCGCCGACCAGCAGCGTGAGCTGCCTGACGCCCGCATGATTCGCGATACGCCACAGCAACGGGGTCCAGACACAGGCGATCACGATCAACGGGAACTGGGGGTCGCTGAGATAGGCACGCAGGACGGCGGGATCCAGACTCGGTGGGGCCGTGTCCTGGCCGCCATAGGCCGAGACCAGCGGATGACCCGAATTGACGAGGTTCGCCGCAAGCACCGGCAGCAACCCGACAATGAACGCAAGGCCGAGGGTGAAGGCTGCCGCGAAGGTCTCGCGTGTACGCCACCTCAGGAGGGACACTCCGAAGAAGAGGAAATAGCCGGCCGCAAGAACGACATTGGCGATTCGAAAATTCGCGGCCAGACCGAGCAGAACGCCGACGACCGCGATCATCAGCAGGCGGCGGCGATCATCGCCGACGAACAATCGCGCCGTGCACAGGCCCAACAGCGCGCAAACGACCATGGTCGGCGCCATCGAATAGCTCGCCTTGGTCGGATTGATCATGAAGTAGATCGACAGCGCACCGAACGCTGCAGCAAGCGCCAGCGTTGCGGATTCTCGCGCCCGCCACAGGCCGTACAGCGCAAAGCCCGCGATGATCAGATTGGCGAGCACATAGAGCGGAACGACCTGAAAACCTTCTGGAAACAGTGCCAGCACGAAGCCGGTGCCCGGCGGCGGCGTCATCACCCGTTTGCTGCCGTCCGCGGTCTCGGTATGGCAGGGCGCCTTGGTCGGCTCGTTCCATTCCGGAAAAGCGATGCTGCGCAGCTTGCCGGCGAGATAACCGTCGGTATCCCTTGCGAGGCTGGTGTCGAGACCGTGCCAGCCGAAGCGCTGGAACAGATGCGCCTGCCGGAGATAGCAGATGTCGTCATAGACGCCGCGGCTCTCGCTCCACTGCGAGATCAGGCGAACATTGCTCGCCAAGATTACCAGAATCAAAAGCGAAAAAAATACTTTAACAACTTTCATGGACGCCTGCAGGGCGAGTCGCCCCAGGTTGAAATGGGCTCTGCCGCCTGTACAGGAAAAGCAGCGACAAGTATAGCAAGGTAGGCTTTCGGGGGCGAGGCGGCCGTGACCAATCGGAAATTGGGTTCGACCGATATTTGTAGTTCTGCACAGCACGCAGGCGCGCCGCGGATTCTGCTCGTCATTCCCTGCTTCAACGAGGAAGCCTCGATCGGCGGTCTCCTGAACGAGATCGCGGCGACGGGCTGCCACTACCACACGCTGGTCGTCGACGACGGCTCGTCGGATGCGACGGCGGCGGTGGCAAGCCGCAGCTCGCCCGTCGCGCGTCTTGCACAGAATCTCGGCATCGGCGGCGCCGTGCAAACCGGCATCAAATACGCAGCGCGCCAGGACTTCGATTTCTGCATCCAGATCGACGGCGACGGCCAGCATGATCCCCGCGCCATCAAGACTCTGCTGAATGCCTATCGCAAGCAGCCCGCCAACATCACCATCGGCAGCCGCTTCATCGACCATGCCGGCTTCTGCTCGACGCGGCTGCGACGCGCCGGCATCAGGCTGATCACGCTTGCGCTCAACAGCCTGTTCAGTAGCGGCGGCGGAATCACCGATCCGACCAGCGGCATGCGGCTGCTCGACCGCTCCGCCATCGCCTTCTTCGCCAAGGCCTATCCGACGGATTTTCCCGAGCCGATCTCGCTGGCCTGGGCGATGCGCGCAGGGCTCACGGTGAACGAGGTCCCGGTCGAGATGCGGGCGCGCGAGACCGGCGTCAGCTCGATCGACGGATTGAAGTCGGCGAGCTACATGGTCCGCGTGCTCGGCTACATCCTGCTCGCGCGTCTGAGGTCGTCATGACGCTGCACCCGCTTTCGATCCCGTCATCCATTTGAACATAGAGAGGAGGCGCCATGACAAACGTCCTTCCAAGCGCAGAGACGGTCGTCGTCATCTCCGCCTTCGCGCTGATCTACATGCTGGTGCTGCTGAAGAAGACGCTGCAGGGCAAGTTCGATCTCTACGATTTCCTGATGCTGTCCATGGTGGCGATCATCCCGGCGGGCTTCACGCTGTTTCCGCGGCTGGGCTATCTCGTCAGCCATCTGACCGGCGTGGTATTTCCGTTCGTCGTCATGTTCGGCGCGCTGTTCCTGGTGGTGTTCGCGTTCATGCACAACATGACGGCGCGGCTGCACAAGCTGGAGCGGCAGAACTGCGCGCTGATCCAGGAGCAGAGCCTGCTGGCGCTGGAGCTGCAGGCCAAGGAGAACAACAGGTCCGGCGGCTGATCCCTATCGCCACGTCACTGTCAGCGGCTTGCCATCCAGCACTTCGGCGAGCCGCAGTCGCGTTCCTTGCGTGGTCCCTTCGGGCAGCGCCGTGATCGCGAAGAACCCGCATTCGACGATCTCGTGGTTGGGCTCGGGGATGCGCTCCTGTTTGAACTGCCTGACGACGTAGACCGCGACATGGTCGCGGCGGGAGACGTGACTATTGAGGAAGATGCCGTGCAGCACGGCCTCACCGGTGAGGTCGATATCGCCCTCCTCCTTGAGCTCGCGCCGCATCGCCTGCTCCATGGTCTCGCCGAGATCGACGCCGCCGCCGGGCAGATACCAGCCGGCGACGTAGCTGTGCCTGACCAGGAACACCCGGTTCTCGGCATCGAGCACCACGGCGCGGACGCCGAGCGTCATGCCGCGCACCAGCAGGAACCAGGCGTGGAAGATCCGCCGCAGCAGCGGCTCGAATTTCCGTCGGACCCGATTCAGACGATCCCCCATCAGGCTCTCTCAAGTCCCCTCTTCAGGCTTTGCGCGAGGCTTTGCTCGAGGCTTAGCTTGCGCAGTCCTCGCGACCTTGCCATTACAGCGCAGCAATAGCGAGGCAATCGCGCGTCATGGCCCCCTTCACGCTCGCCCATCTGTCCGATCCGCATCTGCCGCCTCTGCCAAAGCCGCGGCTGATCGAGCTCGCCGGCAAGCGCGCGCTCGGCTACGTCAACTGGACGCGCAACCGCCACAAATACCAGCGCCGCGAGGTGCTCGATGCTCTCGTCACCGACGTGAAGGCGCAGATGCCGGACCACATCGCCGTCACCGGCGATCTCGTCAACCTCGCGCTGGAAGCCGAGTTCGCGCCGGCGCGCGCCTGGCTCGACGGCGTCGGTCCGCCCGACCGCGTCACCACCATTCCCGGCAATCACGACGCCTATGTCCGCGCCACCTTCCATCGCTTCGGCGAGACCTTTGCGCCCTACCTCACGGGCGACGACGGCCGCATCGGCTTTCCCGGTGTGCGCCGGCGCGGGCCGCTCGCGCTGATCAGCCTGTCCACGGCGGTGCCGACCCTGCCTCTGATGGCGACCGGCACGCTCGGACCCGATCAGCTCACGGCGCTCGAACAGGTCCTCGACCGGCTCGCGGCCGAAGACGTCTTCCGCGTGCTGCTGGTGCATCATCCGCTGAACTCCAAAGCGCGCCAGAAGCGGATGACCGACTCCGCCGATTTGCTGGCGCTGTTGAAGCGCCACGGCGTCGAGCTGATCCTGCACGGGCACGACCACATTCATTCGACCATGTGGTTCGAGGGCCCCAACGGCAACATTCCCGCGATCGGCGTGCCGTCGGCCTCCGCGCTCGCGCACGGGCACTATCCGGCGGCGGCGTATAATCTGTTCACGATCGAGAAGGACAATGCCGGCTGGCGCTGCGAGCAGACGGTGCGCGGGCTTGGAGCCGGGTTTCGGATCCAGCAGATCAAGCATGTGAGGTTGATTTAGCTCCCCGTCATCCGGAGCATGCGAAGCATGAGCCCGGAATCCATCGGGCGGCGGTGCATGCGGATCAATGGATTCTCAGATGCGCAATTGCGCATCATAGCTCGCGCTACGCGCGCCCCGGAATGACGGCGGAGGGTGTCTCACCAGCTCCGCAAAACCGCGAGCACCGCAAGCCCGAACAGCGCGGCGGCACCGAGGATAAATCCGAACACGAACGGCCAGACGCGCGAGCGGCGCGGCGGCGCGGCGGCTGGGGCTTGCGGCTCAGGCGGGACCACCATCGCGCGCTCGCGCTCGACGATGCGGCGGGCGACGTAGTCGGTGACGGCCTCGACGATCACGGCGGTGTCGTGCGATTCGGCGAGCACGATACGGCCGAAGCGGGTGTCCTGGACGAAGCGGTACTGCCGCTTGTCGCGCCCCATCATGATGTGGGCGACGACGTCGATCCACAGTCTCGGCGTATCGCCCTGGCTGATGCCGCGGTCGAACAGGTCGATCTGATCCGGCACCTGGGCGAACAGCGGATCGAGCGCGTCGTTGAGGATCTCGAGCCGCGCCACCTCGGCATCGCGCAAATCGACGACCACGCCGGTCCGGTCGGCGGCCTCGATCCGGGCGCGCAGCAGCGCATCGCGCAACCGTACCGGGCGCGGCTGGCTGGGATGGGTCCCGCTGGTCTCGGGCTCTGACATTGTCGGCCTCGTGCTGAATTGCTGGCGTTAACCTATCAGCAACCAAACCGTCCGCAAAGGGCCCACAATTCCAGATACTTACAGCACCCACAGGGGCGTCATCCGTGCCAAAAACAGACGATCCCACCCAGGCAGCGCCTGGATGGGACCCTCCGTCCTTGGACGTCTTCTTGTTTCAGGTCGGAGCCGGGGCCCTCAGGCCGAGACGCGCGACGGCTCTTCCACGATCGAGAAGCGGACGCCGGCCTTGTGGCGGCTCTCTTCCGACACTTCCTTCCAGCAGTCCTCGGCTTCCTTGCGGGACTTGAAGGGGCCTTTGACCTGAGCGGAGCCTTCCACGAGCTTGTGGAAGTTCATCGAGCCGAACTCGCCGCCGATCACCCAGAAATTGCTGCCTTTGGTCATTGTCAGTCTCCTCTCGAAGCGCGTGTGTGTTAGCCGAACTGGTTCATCGTGTTGTGGGCGCCGCCCGCCTTCAGGGCCGCGTCACCCGCGAAGTATTCCTTGTGGTCGTCGCCGATGTCGGAGCCGGCCATGTTCTGGTGCTTGGCGCAGGCGATGCCCTGACGGATCTCCTGGCGCTGCACGTTCTTGACGTAGCCGAGCATGCCCTGCTCGCCGAAATACTCGCGTGCGAGGTTGTCGGTGGATAGCGCGGCCGTGTGATAGGTCGGCAGCGTGATCAGGTGGTGGAAGATGCCGGCGCGCTTGGCCGAATCCGCCTGGAAGGTCCGGATGCGCTCGTCGGCTTCGATTGCCAGCGGCGTGTCGTCGTATTCCGGCTTCATCAGCTCGGCGCGGTTGTACTGGCTGACATCCTTGCCGGCTTCCTTCATCGCGTCGTAGACCTGCCAACGGAAGTTGATGGTCCAGTTGAACGACGGCGAGTTGTTGTAGGCCAGCTTCGCATTCGGAACCACCTTGCGGATCCGATCGACCATCTTGGCGATCTGCTCGATATGCGGCTTCTCGGTCTCGATCCAGAGCAGGTCGGCGCCGTTCTGCAGCGAGGTGATGCTGTCGAGCACGCAGCGGTCCTCGCCCGTGCCGGGACGGAACTGGTAGAGGTTGGAGGGCAGCCGCTTCGGACGCATCATCTTGCCGTTGCGGTTGATGATGACATCACCGTTGCGGGCGTTCTCCGCGGTGACTTCCTCGCAGTCGAGGAAGCTGTTGTACTGGTCGCCGATGTCACCGGGCTTGTGGCTGACGGCGATCTGCTGCGTGAGGCCAGCGCCGAGCGAGTCGGTGCGGGTCACGATGATGCCGTCTTCGACGCCGAGTTCGAGGAAGGCGTGGCGGCAGGCGCGGATCTTCGCGATGAACACCTCGTGCGGCACGGTGACCTTGCCGTCCTGGTGACCGCACTGCTTCTCGTCGGAGACCTGGTTCTCGATCTGCAGCGCGCAGGCGCCCGCCTCGATCATCTTCTTGGCGAGCAGATAGGTCGCCTCGGCGTTGCCGAAGCCCGCGTCGATGTCGGCGATGACGGGGACGACATGGGTCTGGAAGTTGTCGATCTTCGCGATTAGCTCCTTCTCGCGGGTCGCGTCGCCTTCCTTCCGCGCCTTGTCGAGCAGACGGAAGATGTCGTTCAGCTCGCGCGAATCGGCCTGACGCAGGAAGGTGTACAGCTCCTCGATCAGGGCCGGCACCGAGGTCTTCTCGTGCATCGACTGATCGGGCAGCGGGCCGAACTCGGAGCGCAGCGCCGCGATCATCCAGCCGGAGAGGTACAGATAGGTGCGATCGGTCTTGCCGCCGAAGTGCTTCTTGACCGAGATCAGCTTCTGCTGGGCGATGAAGCCGTGCCAGCAGCCCAGCGACTGGGTGTACTTGGTCGGGTCCTTGTCATAGGCCGCCATGTCGGCCCGCATCAGCGCCGCGGTGTAGCGGGCGACGTCGAGACCGGTCTTGAAGCGGTTCTGCAGGCGCATGCGCGCGACGGCCTCGGCCGACACCCCGTTCCAGGTCGGTTGGGTCTTGAGGAGCGCCTGCGCCGCCTCGACCTCGCTCTGATACGAGGCCGGGCCCTGAAGGGTGCTGATGCCACGGGGCTGATAGTTCATGTGCCTGATCCTTCTCGCTGACGATGGCGATGGCTTGCCATCGACATTTTTGACAATGCATTGCGAAATGCGTGCCTTGAGCTAAACGCGAGAAAGGGAAGTTCGTATAGAGGCCTTGTATTTGAATGGTGATGTCATGTAACATCAGAACATGTAATAGATGTTATTTTGTAAATCTTGTAAAAATATAGGTCAGAGAGACTGACCTTGATGCCGCTGGAGACCTGACAATGCCCCCCGAATCCGGGAAGAAGCTGTTCGTCGGCCCGCGCTTCCGGCGGATCCGCCAGCAATTGGGGCTGTCGCAGACCCAGATCGCCGAGGGGCTCGGGATCTCGCCGAGCTACGTCAATCTGATCGAGCGGAACCAGCGTCCGGTGACGGCGCAGATCCTGCTGCGGCTGGCCGAGACCTATGACCTCGATCTGCGCGACCTCGCCACCGCCGACGAGGACCGATTCTTTGCCGAGCTGAACGAGATCTTCTCCGATCCCCTGTTCCGCCAGATCGACGTTCCCAAACAGGAACTGCGCGACCTCGCCGAGCTCTGTCCCGGCGTCACCCACGCGCTGCAACGGCTCTATGCGGCCTATGCCGAGGCGCGCCAGGGCGAGACGCTGGCGGCGGCCCAAATGGCCGACCGCGACGTCGGCACGCGCTACGAGGCCAATCCGGTCGAGCGCGTGCGCGAGCTGATCGAGGCCAACCGCAACTATTTTCCGGAGCTCGAGCAGGCCGCGGAGACCCTTCGCGACGAGCTCAACGTGCCAGCTGAAGGGCTCTATGCAGCGCTGGCCGCGCGCCTGCGCGAAAAGCATTCGATCCAGACCCGCATCATGCCCGTGGACGTGATGCGCGAGACGCTGCGGCGCTTCGACCGCCATCGCCGCCAGTTGCTGATCTCGGAGCTGGTCGACCCGCCCGGCCGCGCCTTCCAGCTCGCGTTCCAGCTCGGGCTTGGCGAATGCGCGCAAGCCCTCGAGACCATCATCGGCCGCGCCGGCCCGCTCGACGATGCGCCGCGCCGGCTGTTCCGCATCACGCTCGGCAATTATTTCGCCGCGGCCGTGATGATGCCCTACCCGGCGTTTCTCGCCGCCGCCGAAGCGCTCAACTACGACATCCACGTGCTGGCGCAGCGTTTCAATTCCGGCTTCGAGCAGGTCTGCCATCGCCTCACCACCTTGCAACGGCCGAACGCGCGCGGCATTCCGTTCTTCCTGCTGCGCGTCGACAATGCCGGCAACGTCTCCAAGCGCTTCTCCTCCGGCACCTTCCCGTTCTCGAAGTTCGGCGGCACGTGTCCCTTATGGAATGTGCACTCGACCTTCGACACGCCGGATCGCCTGCTCAAGCAGGTGATCGAGCTCTCCGACGGCACGCGCTATTTCTCGATCGCGCAGATGGTGCGCCGGCCCGTCGCGCCGCACCCGCTGCCGCAGCCGCGCTTCGCCATCGGCCTCGGCTGCGAGATCCGCCACGCCGCGCGGCTGACTTATGCCGCAGGCATGGACCTGGAGAAGACGGAAGGCACGCCGATCGGCGTCAACTGCCGCCTCTGCGAGCGCGAAAACTGCGCCCAGCGCGCCGAGCCGCCGATCACGCGCACGCTGATTTTGGACGAAACGACGAGAAGGGTGTCGAGTTTCGCGTTCTCGAATGCGCGGGAGTTGTGAGGGGGTGCATTTGCCTCCATCTCGTCATTGCGAGCAAAGCGAAGCAATCCAGACTGTCTCCGCAGCAACAGCCTGGATTGCTTCGTCGCCAGCGCAAAATTACTTCGCAATTTTGCGCGGGCTCCTCGCAATGACGAGGACTCAGGCCAGCGTATGCACGATCACCGGCCCGGCCGCCGCGCTCGCATGGCCCGCGAGCAGCGGGGCCAGATCCTTCTCGATCCAGGCGATGGCGCGCTTGTTCGCCTCTTCGGCCTGCTCGAACTTGTCGAAGATCGAGATCGCGGTGACGGTGTCGTCGCCGGCATAGACGACGTAATAGGCGCGGAAACCGTCGACGTCGCTGATGATCGGAACGGCGCCGTCCTTGATGCGGCGCGCCAGCTCTTCGGCGCTCCCGCTCTTCGCCTTGGCCTGACGGATGGCGGCATACATGGCATCCTCCCTTCCGGCTAATGATGTGGGGCCTGGTGCCCTCGAGGGAATCTACACCCGAGCGCCCACCCCGTCATCCTCGCGCAACCGCGAAGCGGTTGTCGCTGGAGGTGCGAGCCATGGGGCGCAAAGCGTCCCATGGGGAGCCTCGAAGGATGCACGGCCGGGATGCAGCCGGGCCGTCGCCCTTCGAGGGCCGCTGAAGAAGCGACGACCTCAGGGTGACGATGATGGGTAGCGCGCCGCCGATCCATGCTTGGTTAACCCGCCCCTAATCCGCCCGCGCGTTATGCAACCAACGGTTAAGCACGCCTCAACATCGGTGCCTTAGTCTCGCCCCACTCACTTTTCGCAAACAACGGGCAGCCTATCCTGCGGCGTGAAGTGACATCAGGGGGTTCATCATGCGCATTGCGTTGCTGCTGACCGCGACCATCGTCGGCGCGCTTTTCGCCAGTCCGTCCAATGCCGGCTCGCCAGAGGCCGCCAGCCAGCCGCTGCCGCCGGGCTTCCAGAGCTATCGCGGCTACATGTTCGACCTCACGGAGAATTCCGACCGCAAGGACGTCGACAAGCTCAGAGAGAATCTGAAGCAGCAGATCGACGTCGTCGAAGGCGTCGGCCTCTCGCCGCGCGTGCTGCGCTTCTTCCACACCGTTCCGATCGTCGCGAGCGAGCTGGCCTGCCTCGACGAAGGCGCCGCGACCGCGTGCTACGGCCGCGTCACGCCCGACATCCAGCGCACTGCGCCCCGCACACTGACGGTCTGGGACCCCGGCAAGCAGCGCTGGACCAATCCGAACGCGGTCGACCTCGCGGTCGATTCGGGGCTCGGCGTGATCATGCTGCGCCCGGACATGCGCTACGAGAAGGAAGCCGTGCTGCTGCATGAGCTGCTGCACGCCTATCACGCGCGGCTCTTGCCGGACGGCTACGCCAACAAGGGCGTGATCGGCTATTACGCCTATGCCAAGTCCAAGGACCTGCTGCCCAAGGAAGCCTATGCGCTGAAGAATCCCATGGAGTTCTTCGCCGTGACCGCCAGCGTCTTCCTCGCCGGCAAGAGCGAAGTCCACGATCCCAAGTCGCGCGAGGCGCTCAAGGAGAAGATGCCGGACTATTACAAATATCTGGTCGGCGTGTTCGGCTTCGACCCCGATCCGGCCGCATCGAGCGGCCCGGTCGCCTCGCTGAAATAAGGCGGGCAGCAAGCCCCCAATAGCCGCGCGAAATGCGCGGCTTTTTTGTTTTGGGACCCGGAAGCTGCGGATGACGGGCGGCCGGGAATTGCCAAGGTGGGGCCCGATCTGCATAGTCCCGCCCGCATCGATACCTGTTTTCAAGAGGATAGAAGAACATGGCGGACGCCGACCTGGATGTCGTGATCCGGCAACTGGCCAGACAGCTGCAGACGGGCCTGATGACCCGCGCCAAGGAGCGGCGGGATCGCTTCAGCGGCCTCGCCGCCAAGGCCAAGGGCAAGGAGACCGGCGACCGCTTCAAGATGATGGCCAAGGCCACCATGGAGCAGGCCACCGCCGCCGCAAGGCGCCTGCAGATGTCCGCCGACAACGTCGCCGACAGCTACGCCCGCGCCATGCGCCTCGCCGCCAGCACGCCGATCGAGGTGAAGGCGGAGAAGAAGCCTGAGAAGAAAGCGAAGCCTGAAAAGAAGCCCAAGGCGAAGAAGGCGAAAGCCAAGAAGGCGAAGTAAGGCGAGGTCCCCTCACCTCCTCGGCGCCGACACCTGGGTCGGCTCGGCGCTGATCAGCTCGGCGAGCTTGGCGCGGGCGGCATCGCGGGTGCGGCCGTCCTTGCCGGCCGGCAGCGCCAGCGCGGCTTCGAAATCAGCGCGCGCATCGTCGGCCTGGCCGCGGGCCAGGAACGCGAGGCCGCGGTCGAGGCGGGCCTGCGCATCCGAGGGGTCGAGGCGGATCGCCGTGTTGTAGCTCAGGATGGCGCGATCGAGATCGCCAGTGCCGGCGAGCGCCAGACCACGCTGGTAATAGGGCGCGGCGAGCTTGGGATCATGGGCGATCGCCTCGTCATAATCCTCGATGGCGAGCGCGAGATCGCCGTTCTGCCGGCGCGCCAGCGCGCGGTCGCGATAGAGCGAGGCGCGGTTGGGATTGAGATGGATGGCCTCGTCGAAATCCGCGATCGCCCGTCGCCAGTCGCCATGACGCAGCGCGATCCGGCCACGTCCTTCATAGGCAAAGGCGATCAGCGAGCCGCGCAGCGGCGAGAAGCCGATGACGGCCGAGCAGATGTCGGGCTCGTCCTCGTCCCCGCAATTGACGACCGTATGCGTGGACAGCCCGATGAGCACGCCCGCGACGATCAAGAATGGTACGACGGCCCTTTTCATCTTCGGCGGTGACCGGCATTGCGCCGGCCACGCATCCCCTTTCGAAGAAACTCTCACGCCGAGGTGTTAACACCGGCTGGGACCGCCTTGTGTGCGCCAGGTCACAAAGCACTGCGCGAATTCCGGCCGGTTCCATCAGCCCCAGGGACCCCGCGTGGGGCCACGCGAAGGATCGCCTGAGGACGAGCGGCCCCACGGGCTCTGCGGCGGGTAGTTCTCGTTGGCGCCGACCGACGGGGCCGCATGCGCGCCGAGCTCAGCTGCGAGCTGCTGGAGCGCGGCGATGCGGTTCTGTGTCGAGGGATGGGTGGCGAACAGATTGTCCACGCCGTGGCCCGACAGCGGATTGATGATGAACATGTGCGCCGTGGCGGGATTGCGCTCGGCATCATAGTTCGGCACCTGGTGCGCAGCGTTCTCGATCTTCACCAGCGCCGAGGCCAGCCACATCGGCTGTCCCGCGATGCGCGCGCCGAGATTGTCCGCGGCGTATTCGCGCGTGCGGCTGATCGCCATCTGCACCAGCATGGCGCCGAGCGGAGCGAGGATCATCATCAGGATCGAGCCGACGATGCCCGGGCCGCTGTTGTTGTCGCGGTGCCCGCCGAAGAACATGCCGAACTGCGCCAGCATGGAGATCGCGCCCGCGATGGTCGCGGTAACGGTCATCAGCAGCGTGTCATGATTTTTGATGTGCGCGAGCTCGTGCGCGATCACACCGGCGAGCTCCTCACGGCTGAGCTGGTTCATCAGGCCGACGGTGACGGCGACAGCGGCATTCTCGGGATTGCGCCCGGTCGCGAAGGCGTTGGGCTGCGCCTCGTCCATCACGAACACGCGCGGCATCGGCAGGCCCGCACGGCCGGCAAGCTCGGCGACCAGCCCGACCAGTTCCGGTGCACTGTTGCGGTCGACCTCATGGGCGCCGTACATCGAGAGCACCGCGCGGTCGGAGTTCCAGTAGGTGAAGATATTTGTCGCGGCGGCAATGACGAGCGCGATCATGGCGCCCGAGGCACCGCCGATCAGATAGCCCACGCCCATGAACAGGGCGGTGAGGCCTGCAAGCAGCATTGCGGTACGCAAATAGTTCATGGCCGTCTCCTGGGGCGGCCGCGGGCAAACCTCTGGCCGGCACCCGTGAAGTATGAATGCGGCCGGCCATCGCAAGCCTCGTGCGTCGCGCAGCCGCAGATCAATGGCGGGACAGCCAGCCTTTCCGTGGCCGCTAAAGCTTGACCGGGATTTGCCCCAAAAAGCGCTTGGAGGCTTAGCAAACTGGAAAGCGCAGCGCCGGCTTAATTCAACGTAACCGGGCACGCTGTACGGCCGCTGTGCATTGACCGGTTCCATTGGCTTCCGTCAGCAAGGTGACCGTCATGGTAGACCGCTCGCGCGCCGCTTCCGTCGATCCCGCATCTGCTCCCTCCCCTCAAGAGACGAAGCAAGACGCAAAGACTGACGCAAAGAGCTTGCAGGACACGCTGCACGAGCAGCTGTTCGCCAATGACGAATCCGGTCACGCACCCGAAGCGCAGACGGCGCCGGACTCGCCGCACCGCTGGCCGCATCTGCGGCGCGGCGCCAAGATCGCGATCGGGCTTGCGATCATCGCCGTGTTCGGCTGGCTGCCGCTGCGTGCGGTCTGGGAGAATTCGAGCGTCGAGGCCGTGCAGAATTCGCGCCTCGTCACGCTGCGCTCGCCGATCGGCGGACGCGTCTCGGCCGCGCAGCACGTCACCGATGACGCCAGGCTGGAAGCCGGAACCGTGGTCTTGCGCGTCGTCAACTCGCGCGGCGATCGTACCCGGCTCGACGATCTTCGCCGGCAGAAGTCGCGGCTCGAGAACGAGCGGCCGAGCCTTGCCGCAAAACTTGCCCTGGCTCAGGCGGCGCAAAAGGATTTGGCGCGGCAGGCCGCGCAATTCCGCGACGGCCGCGTGCTCCAGCTCGAAGCCCGCATCGCCGAGATCCAGACCTCGATCGAGGCGGCCGCCGCTCGGCGCGACGAGGCCAGCGCCGCCGTCGAGCGCGCCTCCTCGCTGGCGAAGTCAGGCAACGTCTCGACGGTTGAGCTGGCGCGGCTGACGCGCGAGCTTTCGGTGTCGCAGCAGAGCGAGCTCGGCGCGCGCAAGCGGCTCGACGCCGCCAAGGTCGAGCTTGCCGCGGCACAGAACGGCTCGTTCCTCGGCGACAGCTATAACGACCGGCCAAGCTCGGTGCAGCGCGAGGAGGAGATGCGCCAGCGCGCCGGCGACCTCGAGGCTGATCTCGCCCGCATCGACACCGAGATCGTCTGGCTCGCCAACGAGATCATCGTCGAGGAGGTGCGCTTTTCCGATCTCTCCGAAGCCAACATCACGACGCCCGTCTCGGGCCGTGTCTGGGAGATGATGACCTCGCCCGGCGAGGACGTGCAGGCCGGCCAGCCCCTGCTCAAGGTGCTCGATTGCAGCGGCGCCGTCATCACCGCCAACGTCACCGAGAGCGTCTACAACCGCCTGCAGCTCGGTGATCGCGCCACCTTCGAACCGAACGATGGCGGCGCGCCGATCTCCGGCACCGTGGTCAATCTGACTGGTGCTGCCGGTGCGCCCGCCAATCTCGCCATCAATCCGGATGCGCTGAGCAAGGAGCCCTATCGCGTGACCGTGGCATCGCGCGATCCCGCCGCCCGCGACTGCACCGTGGGACGCACCGGCCGCGTCGTGTTTACCCGGCACGAGACTGCATCGTGATCACGGCGCTGACGCCTGGCCTGATTACGCTTGGCGCCTTCATGGCGATCGTGCCGCTGCTCCAGCGCGAGAGCACGATCGCGCGCTCGTTTCTCGCCGCGGTCTCGCTGGTTCTCCTGCTCCGCTATCTCCACTGGCGCCTCACTTCGACCCTGCCGCCGCCGCATCTGACCGCGGATGCCGTGATCGGCTATCCCTTCATGCTGCTGGAGGCGGCCTCGCTCATTGCGGTCGCATTGTCACTGCTATTCCTCAGCCGCACGCGCGACCGCACCAAGGCGGCAAGGATCGACGGCCGCGCTACCGATCCCCGGGCGCCGATGATCGACGTCTTCATCTGCACCTATAACGAAGAACGATCGATCCTCGAGCGCACCATCATCGGCGCAACCGGCATGGAGTACGGCAATTACCGCGTCTGGGTGCTCGACGACGGCCGCCGGCCCTGGCTGCGACGGCTCGCGGGCGAACTCGACTGCCAATATCTGACGCGGCCCGACAACCGCCACGCCAAGGCCGGCAACATCAATCACGCCCTCAGGCATGTCGGCGCGCTGCCGGAGCCGCCGGTCTTCATCGCCATTCTCGACGCCGACTTCGTGCCGCGGCCCGATTTCCTCGCACGCACCTTCTCGCTGATGGACGATGCCTCGGTCGGCGTGGTGCAGACGCCGCAGCACTTCATCAATTCCGATCCGATCCAGACCAACCTCGCCGCGACCGACGTCTGGCCCGATGAGCAGCGCTTCTTCTTCGACATCCTGATGCCGGCCAAGGATGCCTGGGGCGTCGCTTTCTGCTGCGGCACCTCATCCCTCATTCGCTATCAAGGGCTGGTGCAGATCGGCGGCTTTCCGACCGACTCGGTGACGGAGGACTATCTCGTCACGCTGCGCCTGAAGGAGTACGGCCTCACCACGATCTATCTCAACGAGCGCTTGACCATCGGGCTCGCGCCGGAGGGGCTGAAGGAATACATCACCCAGCGCGCCCGCTGGTGCCTCGGCTTCATGCAGATCATCCGCGGCCGCAGCGGACCGCTGTCGCAAACCTCAAAGCTCTCCTTCATCGACCGGCTCTCGCTGGTCGACGCCTTCATGAGCTGGGCCGCGGTCTATACGTCGAAGGTCGCGGGCCTCATCGTGCCCTGGCTGTTCCTGCTGTTCGGCATCAAGGCGGTGCAGGCTGACCTCACCGAGCTGTTGCGCTTCTTCCTGCCGTTCTACGTCTGGCATGGCCTCACCATGGCCTGGCTGTCACGCGGCCGCTCGCTCGCCATGATGACTGACGTCTCGCAGCTCATCGCTGCGCCCGCCGTGCTCAAGGCAGTGGCAGCCGGCTTGGCGAAGCCGAAGGGGCATAAATTCAAGGTCACGGCAAAAGGCGGCGACCGTAACAAGCGATTTGTCGAATGGGGGCTGCTGCGGCTCTACGGCAGCACGCTTGTCATCACGCTCGCCGCGATCGCCTATGCCTTCATCCTGCATCTGCGCGGCGAGAACATCGCCTATGGCGGACTGGCGCTGGCGTGGAGCCTCTACAACGCGTTCATCCTCGCCGTGGTCTGCTTCGTCTGCATCGAGCAGCCGCGCAAGCGCAAGGCGGAACGCTTCGATCGCAACGAAGCCGTGCTGCTGCGCCAGGACCGCAAGTCGCATCTGGCGCGGCTCGCCGACATCTCCATCACCGGCGCGCGGGTGATCGATCCCGATCCGCCGCTCCCCGGCAGCACGATCGAATGCCGCATCTACGGCCGCGCGATCGCGGCCATCGTGGTGCGACGAACCGCGGATGGATTCGCGGTGCGGTTCGAGGAAGGCATGGACACGCGCGTGCACGCGATCAGGGCGTTCTATGCCGGCGAATACATACGGGCCTATCGGGGCGTCAGGGCGCTGCCGGTCGGAAAAGCGCTGCTGATGCGACTGTTTGGCTAGCTCGCATTCCGCACGCCAGCATGGCATGGAAAGGATGGCCTGAGGTCGTCACTTCACCTAGACTTCGGCCGAATCCTCGCCCGTTCCTTCCCCTGCCGGAACCCTTATGGTCCAGACCCGATTTCTGATCGCGGCCGTCGCGCTCCTCGCCTGCTCCGCCACCGCCTCCGCCCAGTTCGCACCGCCGCCCGCAAGGCCTGCGGCGCCCAAGGCCACCGCGCCGTCGCCGCGCGCGGCCTCGTGCCACAACGGCGCGAGCTTCGATCGCTTCCTCGCCGACGTGAAGCAACAGGCGGTCGCGGCCGGCGTGTCGCAGCGGACGATCTCGGAAGCCTCGCCCTACCTCGTCTACGACCAGGGCATCGTCAACCGCGACCGCGGCCAGCGCGTGTTCGGCCAGCTCTTTACGGAGTTTGCCGGCCGCATGGCCGCGCCCTATCGGATGCAGAACGGCCAGCAGCACATCAAGAACCACGCGACGGCATTTGCACGCGCGGAAAAGGAATATGGCGTGCCGCCGGCGGTGATCGCCGCGTTCTGGGGGCTGGAGAGCGACTTCGGCGCCAACATGGGCACTCTGCCGACGCTGAAATCGCTGGTCTCGCTTGCCTATGACTGCCGGCGCTCGGAGATGTTCGTCAACGAGACCATCGCCGCGCTGAAGATCATCGACCGTGGCGATCTCACCCCCGACGAGATGATCGGCTCCTGGGCCGGCGAGCTCGGCCAGACCCAGTTCCTGCCGGTGCATTACGTCAACTACGCCGTCGACTATGACGGCGACGGACGGCGCGATCTGCTGCGCAGCGAGGACGACGTGATCGGCTCGACCGCGAACTACATCGCCAACGGCTTGAAGTGGCGGCGCGGCGAGCCGTGGCTGGAAGAGATCAAGGTCCCGCAGAACCTGCCATGGGATCAGACCGATCTCACCGTGCAACTGCCGCGCTCGAAATGGGCACAGTACGGCGTCACCTATCCCGATGGCCGTCCGCTGCCGAACGATAATCTCGCGGCCTCGGTCTTGCTGCCGATGGGACGGTTTGGGCCGGCCTTCATGGCCTATCAGAATTTCGCGGCCTACACCGAGTGGAATAACTCGCTGATCTATTCGACCACCGCAGGCTATCTCGCCACCCGCATCGCCGGCGCGCCGCCGCTGCGCAAGCCGGCCCAGCCGGTCGCGCAGCTGCCGTTCAACGAGCTCAAGCAATTGCAGCAGCTTCTGGTCCAGGCCGGCTTCAATGTCGGCAAGGTCGACGGCGTGCTGGGCCAGCAGAGCCGCGCCGCGGTGAAGGCGATGCAGATCAAGTATGGTCTGCCGGCGGATTCCTGGCCGACGGCGGAATTGCTGGCCCGGATGCGCGGTGGCACGGCACAGGCGCAGCCGGCGGCGGTGGTGCGGTAGAATTTTCGCACCGCACAAGCCATTTCCGCGATTGTATTATTCCATGAGGCTCCCATGTGAGTGGCTCAGGTTTTCTCCTGAGATTTCCCATCATTGAAGCGAGCATCACATGTCCTTCTACGACGCCGTCGTCCCCGCCTATTTGCAAATGCTGAACAGCCTGTCCGGCCTGCTCACCAAAGCCGAGGCGCATTGCGTGGCCAAGAAGATCGACCCGAGCGTGCTGCTCGGCTCCCGCCTGTTTCCGGACATGCTGCCGCTGTCGAAGCAGATCCAGCTCGTCAGCGATTTCGCCACCAAGGGCTGCGCGCGGCTGACCCACAGCGAAGTGCCCTCCAACCCCGATACCGAAAAGACCTTCGAGGAATTGAAGCAGCGGCTGGCCAAGACCATCGACTACGTGAAGTCGTTCAAGCCCGCGCAGTTCGAGGGCGCCGAGAGCAAGGACGTCACCTTCCCGACCGGGCCCGACAAGACCACGACCCTGAAGGGCCAGCAGTTCCTGAGCGCGTTCTCGCTGCCGAACTTCTATTTCCACTGCGCGACCGCGCACGGCATCCTGCGCCACAACGGCGTCGAGATCGGCAAGCGCGATTTCATGGGCCTGAACTGATGGGCCTCAAGTGATTTGCGCAATCGCACGGCTGCGATAGCGGTATCCTGCTGTCGCAGCCGAAATTGCACATGAATTATGCTACGCGGGCCCTGCCGCGTAGCTCGCCTGCACTTTCCGTATGGCTCCTCCCTTGCGTTGATTGCCGCGATGCACAAGTGTTCCGGACCTCTCACCGCCTGGAAGCATTCCCATGAGCCGTTCAACCAAATTGTTTGAGACCTACAAGCTCGGCCCGATCACGCTGGCCAATCGCCTCGTGATGGCGCCGCTGACGCGCAACCGCGCCGTCCCCGGCACTTTCGTACCCGGCACGCTCGCGGCGGACTATTATGGCCAGCGCGCGTCCGCAGGGCTTCTGATCACCGAAGCAAGCCAGGTCTCGCAGCAGGGCCAGGGCTACCAGGACACCCCCGGCATCTATTCCAAGGACCAAGTTGCCGGCTGGCGCAAGGTCACCGACAAGGTGCATGAGCGCGGCGGCAAGATTTTCATCCAGCTCTGGCACGTCGGCCGCATCTCGCATGTCGATCTGCAGGCGAATGGCGGAGCCCCGGTGGCGCCGAGCGCGATCCGCGCCAAGGGCAAGACGTTCGTGAATGGCGGCTTCGCCGACGTCTCCGAGCCGCGTGCGCTCGAACTCTCCGAAATTCCCGGGATTATCGACGATTTCAAGCGCGCCACAAAGAATGCGCTGGAGGCCGGCTTCGACGGCGTCGAGATCCACGGCGCCAACGGTTATCTGCTCGAGCAGTTCGCCAAGGACGGCGCCAACAAGCGCACCGATGCCTATGGCGGCTCGATCGAGAACCGCGCGCGGCTGATGCTGGAGGTCTCCAAGGCCGTCGTGGCCGAGGCCGGCGCCGATCGGACCGGCATCCGCATCTCGCCGGTGACGCCCGCCAACGATATCTCGGATTCCAACCCGCAGGCGCTGTACGACCATATCGTCGACGGCCTCAGCGCGCTCAAGCTCGTCTATCTCCATGTTGTCGAGGGCGCCACCGGCGGCCCGCGCGACGTCGCCCCGTTCGACTATGCGTCGTTGCGCAAGCGCTTCGCCGGCGCCTACGTCGCCAATAACGGCTATGATTTCGACCTCGCCAGCAAGGTGCTGGACGCAAACGCAGCCGACCTCATCGCCTTCGGCAAGCCGTTCATCTCCAACCCCGACCTGGTCGAGCGGCTGAAGCAGGGCGCGGCGCTGAACGACTGGGACAAGAACACGTTCTACGGCGGCGGCGCCAAGGGCTACACGGATTACCCGACGCTGGCGGCCGAACCGGCGGAGTAACTTTCTTCTCCCTCTCCCCGCTTGCGGGGAGAGGGTTGGGGTGAGGGGGAGTCTCCACGGGGACGGTGACATTTGGACTCGCGGAGAGTCCCCCTCACCCGTATCGCATCTCCGATGCGATACGGCCTCTCCCCGCAAACGGGGAGAGGCGAAGAAAAAAGGCCGGGATTGCTCCCGGCCTTTCGCATTTGATGACGCTACGCGTAGCTTACTTCGCTTCCGCACGCTTCGGGGGCTGCGCCGGCCACGACTTGATCAGCGTGTCGTAGTCGACCGTCTCACCCTTCGGCTTCTCGTTGGCGAGCTTGCGCTGCGGCGCAATCGTGCCGTCCTTCTGGGCCTTGGCGAACCAGTACTCGGCCGTCTCCTTCTTGTGCAGCTTCGGGCCGCAGGCGCCCTGCACGCCCGACTTCTCGAGGCGCTCCATCACGGAGTCCTGAGCGGCCGCGAGTGCGTCCATCGCCTGCTGCGGCGTCTTCGTACCGGACGACGCATCGCCGATATTCTGCCACCAGAGCTGCGCGAGCTTCGGATAGTCGGGCACGTTGTTGCCGGTCGGGGTCCACTGCACGCGCGCGGGCGAGCGGTAGAACTCGATCAGGCCGCCGAGCTTCGGCGCACGCTCGGTGAACGACTTGTCCCAGATGTCGGATTCACGGATGAAGGTGAGACCGACATGGCTCTTCTTCAGCGACACCGTCTTGGAGACGATGAACTGCAGATACAGCCAGGCCGCCTTGCGGCGGTCAGCCGGGGTCGACTTCAGAAGCGTGAGCGAGCCGGCGTCCTGGTAGCCGAGCTTCATGCCTTCCTTCCAGTACGAACCGTGCGGCGACGGGGCCATACGCCACTTCGGCGTACCGTCCGCGTTCATCACGGCGATGCCCGGCTTCACCATGTCGGCGGTGAAGGCGGTGTACCAGAACATCTGCTGGGCGATGTTGCCCTGCGCCGGCACCGGACCCGACTCGGAGAAGGTCATGCCCTGAGCCTGCGGCGGAGCATACTTCTTCATCCACTCGAGGTACTTGGTGATCGAGTAGACCGCGGCGGGACCGTTGGTGTCGCCGCCACGCTCGACCGACGAGCCGACCGGACGGCAGCCTTCCATGCGGATGCCCCACTCGTCGACCGGCAGACCGTTCGGAATGCCCTTGTCGCCGTTGCCGGCCATCGACAGCCAGGCGTCGGTGAAACGCCAGCCGAGCGACGGGTCCTTCTTGCCATAGTCCATATGGCCGTAGACCTTGACGCCGTTGATCTCCTTGATGTCGTTCGTGAAGAACTCGGCGATGTCCTCGTAGGCCGACCAGTTCACGGGAACGCCGAGCTCGTAGCCATACTTGGCCTTGAACTTGGCCTTGTAGTCAGGGTTGGTGAACCAGTCGTAGCGGAACCAATAGAGGTTGGCGAACTGCTGGTCGGGCAGCTGGTAGAGCTTGCCGTCCGGCGCGGTGCCGAACGACTTGCCGATGAAGTCGTTGACGTCGAGCATCGGGTCGGTGACTTCCTTGCCCTCGCCGGTCATGTAGTCCGACAGCGCGATGGTCTGGCCGTAGCGGAAGTGCGTGCCGATCAGGTCGGAGTCGTTGATCCAACCGTCATAGACGTTCTTGCCGGACTGCATCTGGGTCTGCAGCTTCTCGACGACGTCACCTTCCTGGATGATGTCGTGCTTGAGCTTGATGCCGGTGAGCTCGGAGAACGCCTTGGCCAGCGTCTGCGATTCATATTCGTGGGTGGTGATGGTCTCGGAGACGACGTTGGTCTCCATGCCCTTGAACGGTTCGGCGGCCTTCGCGAACCACTCCAGCTCCTTCTTCTGGTCGTCCTTCGACAGCGTCGAGGGCTGGAATTCCGCAATCCACTTCTGGATCGCGGCGTCGTCGGCGGCGCGCACCGGCGCCGAGACGGCGAACGACACCGCAACGATGGCGGCGGCGCTGGACATGGTCAGAAAGCTATTCTTGGTCAATGGACCTTTCCTTCTCCTAAACTGTCGCATGTTGTTCCTCCGTTGCAGCGACAAAATTTTATACAGACCCGGTTGTCCCCGGATCTGGCCGTCCCTTCGCGAGCGTCAGACCGTGCGAAAAATGAGCACGGCCGTGGCCAGCGAAATTCCACTTGCGAGCCAGAGGCTCGAAATCTCGAAACCCTCCTCGCCGATCGGCAGCGTGGCGATCGCATCGGTGCCGACGAGGCCGATCCACAGCAGGTGGATGACCGCCGCCGTGATCAGCGAGATGAACAGGCGGTCGCCGCGCGTGGTCGGAATACTGAGCACGCCGACGCGCTCGGCCTCGGGATAGACCGCGGCAAGGTAGGTCATGACCGCGAGCGTGCAGGCCAGCGCGGCGAAGAAGATCGCCGTCGGCAGCGTCCAGGCCATCCATGCGATGGATTCCATAAGCTCTACTCCTTGCTCATGATCTGGTCCGAAAACCGGTTTCCACTTTTCGGGATCATGAGCGCTCCTACACGCGCCCGAGCGCGAAACCGCTCGCGATGTAATTGCGGACGAACCAGATCACGAGCGCGCCCGGAATGATGGTGAGCACGCCGGCGGCTGCCAGCAGGCCCCAGTCCATACCGGCCGCCGACACCGTACGCGTCATGATCGCGGCGATGGGTTTGGCCTGCACCGAGGTCAGCGTGCGCGCGAGCAGCAGTTCGACCCATGAGAACATGAAGCAGAAGAAGGCGGCAACGCCGATGCCGCTCGCGATCAAGGGCACCAGGATCTTGATGAAGAAGCGCGGGAAGGAATAGCCGTCGAGGAAGGCGGTCTCGTCGATCTCGCGCGGCACGCCGGAGACGAAACCTTCGAGGATCCACACCGCCAGCGGGACGTTGAAGATGCAATGCGCGAGCGCAACCGCCCAGGGCGTATCGAACAGGCCGATTGCCGAATAGAGGTTGAAGAACGGCAGCGCGTAGACCGCGGCCGGCGCCATGCGGTTCGACAGCAGCCAGAAGAACAGGTGCTTGTCGCCGAGGAAGCGGTAGCGCGAGAACGCATAGGCCGCCGGCAGCGCCACCGAAATCGAGATGATGGTGTTGAGGACGACGTATTCCAGCGAGTTGATGTAGCCGGAATACCAGCTCTCGTCGGTGAAGATGCGCCTGTAGTGCTGCAGCGTCGGCGTATGCGGCCACAAGGTCATCGTCGAGACGATCTCGGCGTTGGTCTTGAAGCTCATGTTGACGAGCCAGTAGATCGGCAACAGCAGGAAGATCAGGAACAGCGCCATGATGACGCGGCGGCCCGGGATCGAGTGCATCACGCGGCTCCTTCCTGCGGCTTGAGCGCGGGCGCGGGCTGGAGCGCGCCTGCGGGCTTGGGCTCCGCCGCCGGCTCCTTCTCCGTCTGCGCCTTACGCTCGACGCCTGCATTGGTCATGACGGTGTAGAAGATCCAGCAGACGATCAGGATGATGAGGTTGTAGACCAGCGACAGGGCCGCGGCCTTGCCGAGGTCGAACTGGCCGAGCGCGATCTTGACCAGCTCGATCGACACGAAGGTGGTGGAGTTGCCGGGTCCGCCGCCGGTGACGACGAACGGCTCGGTGTAGATCATGAACGAGTCCATGAAGCGCAGCAGCACCGCGATCAGCAGCACGCGGTTCATCTTCGGCAGCTGGATCGCCTTGAACACGGCCCAGCGCGAGGCGCCGTCGATCTGCGCGGCCTGGTAATAGGCCTCGGGGATCGACTTCAGGCCGGCATAGCAGAGCAGCGCCACGAGGCTGGTCCAGTGCCAGACGTCCATCACGATGACGGTGACCCAGGCGTCGAGGGCATTGGAGACGTAGTTGTACTCGATGCCGATGCTGTTCAGCGTGTAGCCGAGCAGGCCGATGTCGGGCCGGCCAAAGATCTGCCAGATTGTGCCGACCACGTTCCAGGGAATAAGCAGCGGTAAAGCGAGGATGACGAGGCAGGCCGCGACCGTCCAGCCCTGGCGCGGCATCGACAGCGCGACGACGATGCCGAGCGGCACCTCGATCGCGAGGATGATCGCGGAGAACAGCAGGTTGCGGCCGAGCGAGGCGAGGAAGCGGCCGCCGAGATCGGTCGAGGGATCGAGCAACTCCTTGAACCAGCCGACGCCGTTCCAGAAGAACTGGTTGTTGCCGAACGTGTCCTGCATCGAATAGTTCACCACCGTCATCAGCGGCAGCACCGCGGAGAAGGCGACGACCAGGAACACCGGCAGCACCAGGAACCAGGCTTTTTGGTTGACGGTCTTGTCCATCAGGCGGCCCCCTCCACCAGAAGGCTGTCGGCATAGACGTGGACGTGCGACGGATCGAATTTCAGTCCGGCGTTGCCGTCCGAGCTCGTGAATCCCACCGGTGCGCGCGCCGCGAGCTTGGCCTCGCCGACGCGCACGCGCGCGAAGCGGATGCGGCCGAGATCGTCGATGCGCTCGATCTTCGCGGTAAGCAGGCCGGGCGCGGGCGCAACGGCCTCGACGAATTCCGGACGCACGCCGATCTCGATCTTGGCGCCGGCGGGCAGATTGTCGTAAGCGCGGTTGAGCGCGATGACGTGGCCGTCGACCCTGGCCTCGCGTCCCCTCACCTCCGCCGGCAGGATGTTCATGCCGGGCGAGCCGATGAAGTAGCCCACAAAAGTGTGCGCCGGCTTGTCGAACAGCTCGGCGGGTGTGCCGCTCTGCACCACGCGGCCGTCATGCATGACGACGACGGTGTCGGCGAAGGTCAGCGCCTCGGTCTGGTCGTGGGTGACGTAGATCATCGTGAGGTCGAGCTCGCGATGCAACGCCTTCAGCTTGGAGCGGAGCTGCCACTTCAGCTCGGGATCGATCACCGTCAGCGGCTCGTCGAACAGCACAGCGGCGACATCGGAGCGGACGAGGCCGCGGCCAAGCGAGATCTTCTGCTTGGCATCCGCCGTGAGGCGCGTTGCCTTGCGATTGAGATAGGGTTCGAGGTCAAGCAGGCGGCCGATCTCGGCGACCCGCTTGTCGATCTCGGCCTTCGGTACGCCGCGGTTCTTTAGCGGAAACGCCAGGTTCTGCCCCACCGTCATGGTGTCGTAGATCACCGGAAACTGGAACACCTGGGCGATGTTGCGCTTCTGGGTTGACAGCGGTGTGATGTCCACGTCGTCGAACAGGATCTTTCCACGGGACGGCGTGATGATGCCGGAGATGACGTTGAGCAGCGTGGTCTTGCCGCAACCGGACGGGCCGAGCAGCGCATAGGCGCCGCCCTGCCGCCAGGTCATCGTCACCGGCTTCAGCGCAAAGCTCTCCTGCGGCGCATCATTGCCGCCGTAGGAATGGGCGAGATCGACGAGGTCAATGCGAGCCATGGCGCATCTCCCCCTAAGAGATCGGCGCAGCGACCAGACGGTCGGCTGCATCAAAGACAAAAACGTCGTTTGGATCGAGCACGGCATCGATGGTTTGGCCGGGCTCGAACTCGTGCACGCCGTGCAGCACCGCAACCCAGTTCGATCCGTCGCGGGTCAAATGCACAAAACTCTCCGAACCGGTGATCTCGGTCACCGTGACAGTGGCATGAAAGGCATGGCGGTCGGCCTCGCCATTGGCAAGCGCAAGCTGGTGCGCGCGGAAGCCGACGCGATAGGCGCCATCCGCCAGTGAGGAATAGAGACCCGAGGCGGGCGAAGCCGTGCCGCCGGCATATGCGACGTGCCCGTTCTTCTTCTCGATGCCGACGAGGTTGAGCGGCGGATCGGAAAACACCTGCGCGACGCGCAGGGTCTGCGGACGGCGGTAGACGTTGGCGGTCTCGCCCATCTGCAGCGCCCGGCCTTCCCACATGCACACCGTGTTGCCGCCGAGCAGCAGCGCCTCGGTCGGTTCCGTGGTGGCGTAGACGAAGATCGCACCCGACGCCTCGAAGATGCGCGGCAGCTCGGCGCGCAGCTCCTCGCGGAGCTTGTAGTCGAGATTGGCGAGCGGCTCGTCGAGCAGCACGAGATCGGCGCCTTTGACCAGCGCGCGCGCGATCGCGGTGCGCTGCTGCTGGCCGCCGGAAAGCTGGAGCGGCGTGCGCTTCAGGAACGGCTCGAGCCGCAGCAATCTTGCGGCCTCCGCCACGCGCGTCTCGATCTCCTCGCGCGGCTTGCCCTGCACGCGCAAGGGCGAGGCGATGTTCTCGTAGACGCTCAGCGAGGGATAGTTGATGAACTGCTGATAGACCATCGCGACCGAACGCTGGCGCACGTCGGCGCCGGTGACGTCCTTGCCGTTGACCAGCACCTTGCCTGACGTCGGCTTGTCGAGGCCGGCGAGCAGCCGCATGATCGAGGTCTTGCCCGACAGCGTCGGCCCGAGCAGCACGTTGAGCGTGCCGCTTTCGAGCGTCAGCACGACGTCGCGGATGTGCTCGACACCGTCGACGGTCCGGGTGACGTGATCGAGTGTCACGCTCATGAGCGGCCTCCTGCTTCCAGCAGGGGACTTTGCGACACACCGTGGGTTGCAATCCAGTCGTTGAGCGCCGCGATCTCATCGGCAGATAGTCGCAGACCGAGTTTTGAGCGGCGCCAGACGATATCCTCGGCGGTGACGGCCCATTCATTGGCCATGAGGTAGCGGACCTCGCGTTCGGTCAGTGTGGCGCCGAAAGACTGGCCCATATCAGCGGCTGATTTCGCATCGCCGAGCAGCTTGATGGCGCGGGTGCCATAGGCGCGGGCGAGACGGCGGGCATGCTCATGGCTGAGGAAAGGATAGCCGCGCTGGAGTTCGGCAATGAGGCCTTCGACGTCGGACACACCCATGTCACCGCCGGGCAGCGGCCATTTGCCGGTCCAGCCTTCCCGTGCTTTCGCACTGCGAAGATAGGGCGCGAGCCGTTCCAGCGCCTCTTCGGCGAGCCGGCGGTAGGTGGTGATCTTGCCGCCATAGATTGACAGCAGTGGCACGCCGCCGGGCGTGTCCAGCTCGAACACGTAATCGCGGGTCGCGGCCTTGGCCTCGCTGGCGCCGTCGTCATAAAGCGGACGCACGCCGGAATAGGTCCAGACCACGTCCTCGGGCGCCACAGCCTTGGCCAGATATTCGCTGGCAGCGGCGCAGAGATACTGGATCTCCTCGGGCGTCGCCTTCACCTTGGCGGGGTCGCCGTCATAGTCGCGGTCCGTCGTGCCGATCAGCGTAAAATCGTCCTGGTACGGGATCACGAAGATGATGCGGCCGTCGGCGTTCTGGAACATGTAGGCGCGGTCGTGGTCGTAGAGCTTCTTGACCACGATGTGCGAGCCCTGCACCAGGCGCACCTTGGCTTTTGCATTCACCCCGGCGCCGCGGCCGAGCACGTCCTCGACCCAGGGACCGCCGGCATTGACCAGAGCCTTCGCCTGGATCGACGAACGCTCGCCGGTCAGCGTGTTGACCATGCTGACGGTCCAGATGCCGCCGGACTGCTTGATATCCGTCGCGCGGGTGCGGGTGCGGATCTCGGCGCCCTTGTCGGCGGCATCGCGCGCGTTGAGCACGACGAGACGAGCGTCATCGACGAAACAGTCGGAATATTCGAACGCGCGGCTGTAACGGTTCGGGATCAGCGGCTTGCCGACCTCGTCGCGCCTGAGATCGACCGAGCGGGTCGCCGGCAGCAGATGGCGACCGCCGATATGGTCATAGAGAAAGAGGCCGAGGCGCAGCAGCCAGGCCGGGCGCAGGCCGGCGTGATGCGGCAAAACAAAACGCAGGGGGCGGATGATGTGGGGTGCGATGCCCCAGAGAATCTCGCGCTCGATCAGCGCCTCGCGGACCAGCCGAAACTCGTAATATTCGAGATAGCGCAGGCCGCCATGCACCAGCTTGGTCGACCAGGACGAGGTCCCGCTCGCCAAATCGTTCATTTCGCACAGGAAAACCGTGTTGCCGCGGCCCACCGCATCGCGCGCGATGCCGCAGCCGTTAACACCGCCTCCAATGATGGCGAGATCGAAAATACGCTCCAACAGACGCATCCCCCGGCGACCGCTCGTTCCTTCGAGCGGCTACTTTCGTTTTTGATTAGATCACACCGAAAAACGAAAGCAAGATGAAAGAGAGACGGAGGGAAGTGAAACAGGAACTTCTTCAACGCCAATTCGGCGGGAAAATCGGCAGGAGAACGAGCCAGTTTGAAAGCAGACAGCCTTATTGATTGGCAGGACTCGCGCCCATCGTGGAACATCTTGAATGTAGCAACATATCTACATATTGTACTTGTCAGTACGAGATTGTTGCGGCGAGGACGCGCTGACGATGGTGACCACCCTGACCAGCCGAGAGTTCAACCAGAATACGAGCGGCGCCAAGAAGGCGGCCTCGCAGGGTCCAGTCTTCATTACGGATCGTGGCCGCCCGGCCCACGTCCTGCTGACGATCGAGGATTATCTGCGCCTGAGCGGTGGGCACATGAGCCTTGCCGAAGCTCTGGCGCAGGCCAACGCGGACTTTGATTTCGATCCGCCCCGAATTGCCGGCGGCATCTCCAGGCCCGCCGATCTCGACTGATGTTTCTGCTGGACACCAATGTCATTTCCGAACTGCGGCGGCCGGACAAGGCTGATCGCAATGTGCGCGCCTGGGCCAATGCCGTGCCTGCGGCGAGCTTTTTCATGTCCGCCATCTCGATTCTTGAAATTGAGCTTGGCGCACGCCTGATCGAGCGCAAAGACGCCGCGCAAGGTGCCGTGCTGCGTGCCTGGATCAACGATCACATTCTGGCCCGCTTCGGAGGGCGGATCCTGGCGATCGACACGGCCGTAGCGCAGCGCTGTGCCCAACTCCACGTACCCAATCCGCGGGCTGAACGCGACGCGCTCATTGCAGCAACCGCGCTTGTTCACGGCTTGACTGTTGTCACGCGCAATGTGGGCGATTTCGAACCAACAGGCGTTCCGCTGCTCAACCCGTGGGACGCCGCTTAAAGCCGCTATCGCAGCCGCACCACCGGCGCCGCCTCGGGCGCGGCGTCCTGCGGCTCGGCTTGCGCGTCGTCGATATCGGCCGCGTCCTTCGGCATCGCCGCCATCACCTCGATGCCTTTGCTGTGGCAGATGGTGGCGAGGCGCTCGGGAAGTTCCTGGTCGGTCACGAACGTCTGGATCTGGGTGATATGGGCGATGCGCACCGGCGCGCTGCGGCGGAGCTTTGTGGAATCGGCGACCAGCATGACGCTGCGGGCATTGGCGATGATGGCCTGCGCCACCTGCACCTCGCGATAGTCGAAGTCGAGCAGCGCGCCCTCCTCGTCGATCGCGGACGCGCCGATGATGGCGTAGTCGACCTTGAACTGGCCGATCAGCTGCGTCGCCGTCGAGCCGACCACGGCACCGTCGGCGCGCCGCACCGTGCCGCCGGCGACCACCACCTCGATGCGGGGATGGCGATAGAGCAGCATCGCGACATTGAGGTTGTTGGTGATGACGAGGAGGTCCTCGTGCGAGGTCAGCGCGCTCGCGACCTCCTCGGTCGTGGTGCCGATATTGATGAAGAGCGAGCAGCCGTTCGGGATCAGCGACGCCGCGGCGGCGCCAATCGCCTTCTTCTCGTCGGCGGCGACGAAGCGGCGCGCCTCGTAGGCGAGATTCTCGACACCGGACGCGATGATCGCGCCGCCATGGATGCGGGTCAGCGAACGGCGCTCGCAGAGATCGTTGAGATCCTTGCGGATGGTCTGCGCCGAGACCTCGAACCTGCGCGCGAGCTCTTCGACCATGACGCGGCCGGAGGCGCGCGCGATGTTGAGGATTTCGGCTTGGCGATGGGTCAGTCCGGTCACGGCGATGGCCTCAAATCAGGAAACCGCATGGTGCGGCGGTTCGCGCTCTCGGTCAATGCGGACGCCGATCACGGTTAATGGACCAAGCCGCTCACCATGCCATCGCGGTGGCAAGACGCTTAAGCAGCTCGGGATCGTCGAAGGCCCCAGCGGAGGCGACTGCGCCGGCGCCGACAAGGTCAGCGTGGCTGAGGCTGGTGCGGATCCCGATGGTCGGAATGCCGGCCGCGGTGGCCGATTGCACGCCGGTGCGGGAATCCTCGAATGCAATCGAGGCCGCCGCGCTGGCGCCGACAAAGCGAAGTCCTTCCTGATAGGGCAGCGGATGCGGCTTGCCGTGCGGCAGCTCGTCGCCGATCACGAGTGCCTTGAAGCGGTGCGTGATGCCGAGGCCGGAGAGCAGCAGCTCGGCATTGAGGCGCGGCGCGTTGGTCACGGCGACCATGGGAATGCCGGCGCCATCTGCCCGGTCGAGCAGCGCCATCAGGCCCGGCAGTGGCTCGATCTGGCCGGCGACGAGCTCGCGGAAGATTTCTTCCTTTTCGCTGAGGATCACCGCGCGCCGCTCCACCGTTTCGCCGGGCAGAAAGCGTTCGCCGATCGACACATTGGCGAAGCCTTGCAGCTCCCTAGAGAAGCGCGCGTGATCGAAAACGTGGCCGCGCGGCCCAAGCACCTGATTGAAGGCCTTGAGGTGCAGCGGGTCGGTGTTGGCGAGCGTGCCGTCGATGTCGAACAGCAGCGACTTGCCGAGAGCTTCGATCATTTCCGTACTTTCCCAAATGCGCGGCGCATCAATGCGGAAGGCGTATCAATACAGCTCCAATCGCGCAATGACGCACTTGCATAACCACCACGCGACACTCGACAAAGCCGCGCGCGGCTGCAACACTCCGTGCAAGTTCAAAAAGGAGGAAACGATGACGATCAACCGACGCGATCTGGCTCTCTCAACTCTCGCCGTCTCCGCGCTTGCGCTCACATCACCGGCGCTCGCCGCTTCGGCGGACGAGGAAGCCGTGGCGAAGAAGGTCGAGGCCTTCCGTCTCGCCCAGATCGCGGCCGACCCGAAGGCCCTCGGCGCGCTGTGCTGGGATGATCTCAGCTACAGCCATTCCAGCGGCAAGGTCGAGGACAAGGCAACCTTCATCACCAACGCCACCGACGGCAAATCGAAATTCCTGTCGATCGCGTATCAGGACCCGACCATCAAGGTCGTCGGCCCCGCCGCGATCGTGCGCTTCCACTGGGTCGCGGAACAGGAGATGGCGGCCGATGGGAAGAAAGTGCCGACCAACCTTCACATCCTGATGAACTGGCAGAAGCAGGGCGACGAGTGGAAACTCCTGTCGCGCGCCGCGACGAAGTTGTGATGCTCCCGCTTCCCCTCTCCCCTTGTGGAGAGGGTGGCTCGCCGCGCAGCGGCGAGACGGCAGCAGCATCAAGGGCTGCAAAAAATTCCGGCCACGCTTCGCGCGTCAGAATTCGCCAGCGGAAGGCGCTTACGCCGCTTCCTCCACATCGCCGTTAACCAGCTTGCGCGCGGCGCGTTCCGCTTCGCGGGCGTTGCGGAAGAGTTGGCCTTCGAGGCGATTGAATTGGTGAGACGAGGCGAAGAAGCAGTAGCCGCCTTGGCCGCGAACGACGATGCCCGCGGCTTCCGAGTTCACTTCGATGATGTAGCTATCCGACATGCCCGTAGATTCCTCAATGCGGGCAGATAACGGCATCTCTGCCCTTTGGTTCCTAGGGCAAATCAACCGGTTTCCACCCCGAATCGACGCGTAATGGGTACGCGGGGACCGCATCCGTTTTGTGACTGGTTGTTGGCGAAGGCGCGACGCGTTGACTCAGTCGCGCCGCGTTTGGCGCCCTGCAACTCTTTGTGAGACGGGACAGGGCGCCGCGCGCGATTACGTCGCGATCGGTGTTTCGGTCGAACGAACTTCCTGCGGACGGCCGTGCTCGTCGATCGAGACGTAGGTGAAATTGCCGTCAGTGACGAGGAACGGATGCTCCTCACCGCGCCGCAACGCCCAGGCTTCCAGATGCACGGTCATCGAGGTGCGGCCGACGCGGACAAGATTGGCATACACCGAGACGAGATCGCCGACATAGACTGCTTTACGAAAATTCATCGCCTCGATCGCGACGGTCACGGTGCGCGACTTCGCGACCTTCGATGCGAACACGCCGCCGCCGACGTCCATCTGGCTGAGCAGCCAGCCGCCGAAGATGTCGCCATTGGCGTTGGTGTCGGCCGGCATCGCCAGCGTGCGGATGCAGAGATCGCCGCGCGGCGCGGTGTCGGACTTCTCGGTCATGTGGTTCTCATTTGAAATTGTCCCAGCCCGGGTCGGGCGCGAAGCGTCCGCCGAATCGTTCGGTCAGCGCCCGCAAGGTGGATACGACATTCTCCACGCCGCGTGTGCGCGCATAGTTCAGCGGACCACCGCGGAACGGTGCATAACCCGTGCCGAAGATCATGGCGCCGTCGACCGCATCGGGATCCTCCACGATGCCTTCGCGAAGCGCGGCGACGCAGACATTGGACATCGGCAGCACCAGGCGGTCGATCATCTGGTCAGTGACGCGCGGGCCGGTCTCCGGCAGCGGCGCCTTCTCGGCCTTACCGTCCTTCCAGGTATAAAAGCCCTTGCCGGTCTTGCGGCCGAGTTCGCCCTTGACGACCTTCTCGCGAAGCCAGGCCGGCGTCGGCGGCAGCAGGTCGCCGAACTTGGTGCGCAGCATGTCGCCGACGTCGAGACAGATATCGAGCCCGACCTGATCGGCGAGCTCGATCGGCCCCATCGGCATGCCGAACTGCTCGGCGGCCGCATCGATCAGGCGCTGGTCGATCTTCTCGTCCAGCATCACCATCGCTTCCAGCATGTAGGGCGTCAGCGCGCGGTTGACGAGGAAGCCGGGCGAGCTCTTCACCGGCAGCGGCAGGCGATCGATCGCGCCGACGAAGGCGAGCGCCTGTTTCAGCACCTGCGCGTCGTTGCCGTCGTGGCTGACCACCTCGACAAGCTGCAGCCGCGACACCGGATTGAAGAAATGCAGGCCGACCAGCTGCTCCGGCCGCGCCAGCGTGGTGCGGAGGTCCTGCAGCGGAATGCTCGACGTGTTGGTCGCAAGGATCGCGCCCTGCTTCATCCGCGGCTCGAGACCGGCATAGACCTTCTGTTTCAACTCGAGCTTTTCCGGCACCGCCTCGATGATGAGATCGGCGTTGCGGACGCCCTCGCCGTCCATATCCGGGATCAGGCGGTCCAGTGCATCGCGCACGTCGGTCGGCTTGCGGATGATCTTGCCGTAGAGCTCGGCGGCGCGCTTCACCGCGCCCGCGATCGGCTCGGCCTTCATGTCGGCGAGCGAGACGCGCAGCCCCTGCCCGGCTACCCAAGCCGCGATGTCGCCGCCCATGGCGCCGGCACCGATGACGTGGACATGCTTGATCGTGTTGCCGGGGCCTGCCGCCTTCTTCATCTGCTCGCGCAGGAAGAACACGCGGATCAGGTTCTGCGCGGTCGGCGTCACCATCAATCTGGCAAAGGACGCCTGCTCCGACTTCAGCATCGCCGCCTTGCTGCCGCCATGGGTCTCCCAGAGATCGATCAGCGCGTAAGGCGCGGGATAGTGCTCGCGCGAAGCAGCCTTCGCCGCCTCCGAACGCATGCGCTTCGCAAGCAGCCCGCGCACGAAGCCGAAATTGGCCGCGTGAGTCAGGAGCCCCGCGCGCGCCCGCTTCAGGCGGCCGAACAGCGCATCCTTCACGGCGCCCCTGATGTGACGCTCCTGCGTCACGGTGTCGACGAGGCCGAGCGATCTGGCGCGGCGCGCATCGATGGTGCGGCCGGTCAGCATCAGCGCCATCGACTGGGTCGGGTTGACCAGCGCGGTGAAGCGCGCGGTGCCGCCAAGGCCGGGATGCAGGCCCAGCATCACCTCCGGGAAGCCGAAGCGCGCGCCGTCGATCGCGATGCGCGACTGGCAGGCGAGCGCGACCTCGAGTCCGCCGCCGAGGCAGAAGCCGTGAATGACCGCGACCGTCGGCAGTTTCAGCGCTTCCAGATGATCGACCACCGCATGCGCGGCGCGGATCCGAGTCTCGACCATCTCGGGATCGCTGGCGCCGCGGAATTCGTTGACGTCGGCACCGGCAATGAAACCGGACGGTTTTGCCGAGCGAATGACGAGACCGGCCGGGCGCTCGGTCTCGATCGCCGCGAGCACGGCATCGAACTCCTCCATCACGTCGGAGGAGAGCGTATTGGCGCTGGTATCGGCGCGGTCGAACAGCAGCCAGGCGACGCCGTCGGCATCGCGCGTTAGCTTGAAGTGCTTGTAGGGACCATCGGCTGCAGTCTGGGGTCCGAGCTCCAGAACACGGTCGGCGAGCGCGGTCATGATTTTGGAATCCATGATCACACCGCCTCGATCAGCATGGCACCGCCGAGTCCGCCGCCGATGCATTCGGTGGCAACGCCGCGCCGTGTGCCGAGCCGTTTCATGGCGTTGACGAGATGCAGCACGATGCGGTTGCCGGAGGTGCCGACGGGATGGCCGAGCGAGATCGCGCCGCCGTCGACGTTCAGTTTCTCACGATCGATCTCGCCGGCCGCGCCGTCGAGGCCAAGAATCTCGCGGCAGAATTGGTCATCGTTCCAGGCGGCGAGGCAGCCGAGCACCTGCGTGGCAAAGGCCTCGTTGAGCTCCCAGGTGTCGACGTCCTTGATGGTGAGGTCGTTGCGCTGAAGCAGAGGCGTCGCCGACATCACGGGGCCAAGCCCCATGATGCTGGGATCGAGCGCGGCCCAGTGGCTGTCGACGATCGCGGCCTTCGGCGTCAGCCCGTGCTTTGCGACGGCCGCGTCAGAGGCAAGGATCACCCAGGATGCGCCGTCGGTGATCTGCGAGGAATTGCCGGCGGTGACCTGGCCCCAGGGACGCTCGAACACCGGCCGGAGTTTTGCCAGTGTCTCGGCCGTCGAGTCCGGACGCACGCCGTCATCGTGATCGAAGAACTTTCCGTCGCGGGAGAACGCGGTCTCGACCTCGCCCTTCAGATAGCCTTCGGCCTGCGCATGCGCGAGCCGGCGATGGCTCTCTGCGGCATAGGCGTCGGATTGCGCCCGGGTAATGCCGAAGAGATGGCCGACGACCTCGGCGGTCTGGCCCATGTTCAATTCGGTGATGGGATCGGTCAGCCCGCGCTCGAGGCCGATGATCGGCTTGAGATAGCGAGGCCGCAGCTTGAACGCCGCGGCGAGCTTTGCCGCCATGCCCTTGGCGGTGGCGAGACCTGCGAACCAGCGCACGCCGGAATTGGGCCAGACCAGCGGCGCGTGGCTCAGCGCCTCGGTGCCGCCGGCCAGGATCATGTCGGCATGACCTTCGCGGATGTAGCGATAGGCGGTGTCGATCGACTGCATGCCGGAGCCGCAATTGATCTGCACGGTAAAGGCGACCATGTCCTCGCCCATGCCGAGCCGGAGCGCGGCGACGCGGGCTGGGTTCATCTCGTCGGCGACGACGTTGACGCAGCCGAGGATGATCTGGTCGAAATCATCAGGCGCAAACGGCTGGCGCGCCAGCAGTGGCCGGCCGCACTGCACGGCAAGATCGACCGGCGTGAACGGCCCCGGCCCGGATCGAGCTTTCAGAAACGGCGTCCGGCTGCCGTCGACAATGAATACCGGTCGTGCCATCAGCTCGCCGCCCTCTGCTCACCGAGTTCCTGGAAGAACTGATGCACGTCGCCGGTTTTCTTGTAAATCGGCGACAGCGTCTCCGGCGCAAAATCGTCGACCTCGATGACTTCAGTGACGGCTGCATGAGCGGCTGCAAGCTGCTCACCCTCGGCCTGCGTGATCACGCCCTTGGCGACGGCGTCCTTCCAGTCGCGGATGTGCGCGGCGCGCATGCGCTTGGCGATCGCGTCAGTGGCCGCCACCAGCTTGAACGCGCGCTCAAGCCGGGCGAAGCCGCTGTCGTCGTCGACATGGGCCAGATCCGGCGTCAGCCGTTCACGCGCGGCCGACGGCTCCAGCACCAGGCTTGCGCATTGGTGCACAACGCGGTCGGACGGGCCGAGCACGCGCGCGCCAAAGGGCTGGACCACGAGCTTGAGGATGATAGCGACGAAGCGGTTCGGCAGGTTGGCGAGGATTTCAGCCAAGCGGTTCTCGATCGTCTTGAAGCCGGTCGCCATGCACCATTCGAGCGCGGCAAAATCCTCCTTCTGCCTTCCCTCGTCCTGCCAACGCTTCAGCGCGGCCGAGAGCAGGTAGAGCTCGGAGAGGATGTCGCCGAACCGCGCCGATAACATCTCCTTGCGCTTGAGCGCACCGCCGAGCGTCAAGAGCGCCATGTCCGCGCAGAGCGCAAACGCCGCGGAGTAGCGCGAGAGCTGGCGATAGAAGGGCGTCGCATCGCCCGCATCGGGTGCCAGCGCAAAGGCGCCAAACGTCCAGCTCCGGCCGAAGGCACGGAGCAGCGTCTCGAAACTATGGCCGACGTGTTTCCAGAATGCCTTGTCGAACGCGGTGAGGCCGCGCTCACGATCGGTGTCGGCGAGCGCATTCATCTCGTCGAGCAGATAGGGATGCGCGCGGATCGCGCCCTGCCCGAACACGATGAGATTGCGGGTAAGGATATTGGCGCCCTCGACCGTGATGCCGACAGGCACCGCGCGATGGAGATTGCCGATGTAGTTTTGCGGGCCGTCGATTACAGCCTTGCCGCCATGGATGTCCATGGCGTCGTCGACCGCGGTGCGCATCCGCTCGGTCGCGTGCAGCTTCATGATGCCGGAGATGACGGCGGGATGAACGCCGGCATTCAAAGCAGCACAAGTCAGACGGCGTGCCGCGTCGAGCTGATAGGCGGTCGCGACGATGCGCGCGAGCGGCTCTTCGACACCCTCGAATTTGGAGATGGAGATGCCGAACTGCTCGCGGATGCGGGCATAGGCGCCGGTGGTGCGCGCGGCATAGGCGGCACCGGCCGCAGAGAGCGACGGCAGCGAGATGCCACGGCCGGCGGCGAGCGCCGTCATCAGCATCTTCCAGCCCTGCCCGAGGCGCGCCTCGCCGCCGATCACATAGTCGAGCGGAATGAAGACGTCGCGGCCCCAATTCGGACCGTTCTGGAACACCTGCATCGACGGGAGATGGCGATGGCCGATCTCGACGCCGGGGAGACTGGTCGGGATCAGCGCGACGGTGATGCCGAGCTCGTCCTGGCTGCCTACGAGATGATCGGGATCGTAGGCCTTGAAGGCGAGACCCAGCAGCGTCGCGACCGGGCCGAGCGTGATATAGCGCTTGTGCCAGTTGAGGCGGAGGCCGACGACCTCGCGCCCCTCGAAATTGCCCTTGCAGATGATGCCGGTGTCGACCATCGAGGCGGCATCGGAGCCGGCTTCCGGGCTGGTGAGGCCGAAGCAGGGAATGTCGTGGCCGTCCGCAAGCCGCGGGAGCCAGCGCTCCTGCTGCTCCCTGGTGCCGAAGCGCATCAGGAGCTCGCCGGGCCCGAGCGAGTTCGGCACCATCACCGTGACGGCGGCCGCGATCGAGCGGGTCGAGATTTTCCGCACCACTTCCGAATGCGCATAGGGCGAAAAGCCGAGGCCGCCAAATTCCTTCGGAATGATCATGCCGAAGAATCTTTCGCGCTTGATGAAGGCCCACGCGTCCTGTGGCAGGTCGCGCCACTCCCAAAAGATCTTCCACTCGTCGAGCATGGCGCAGAGCTCGTCGACGGGGCCGTTGAGGAAGGCCTGCTCCTCGGCGGTCAACGTCGCCTGCGGCACCTTCAGCAGCTTCGACCAGTCGGGATTGCCGGTGAAGAGGTCGGCGTCCCACCAGACGTCACCGGCCTCCAGCGCCTCGCGCTCGGTGTCGGACATCGCCGGCAGCACGCCGCGCGCCCAGGAGAAAATCGGCTTTGTGATTTTGTCGCGGCGGAAGCTCATGGCGGACCTCATGCATCGGCGCGGGTGTCGGGCATTTTAGCGGAAAGTGGCCGGCGGAAGTGAACACTTCGGCGGCAAAAAGACGCGAATTGACGCGGCCGGGCGGCCGCCCCGGGGACCATAACGGCCGGGGCGTGGGGGCAGTTCCGGGAGGGGGATGATGTGAAGATCGTAGCCCGGATGGAGCGAAGCGTAATCCGGGACATCTGTCGCCGCAGATACTATACGCGCGGGGAGAGACCCCGGATTTCGCTTCGCTCCATCCGGGCTGCAGGGCTACGGCTTGGCCGGACCTAATCCGGCCGGACCATCTCGAACATGTTTTCCGGCTTGATCTCAAAGTAGTCGCCGCGGCGGCCGGCGCGGACGATCGGGCGGGCGGCCGCGGTCTGGTAGACGCCGTCCTTGATCATGGCCTTGTCGATATGGACGGCGACGACCTCGCCCAAGGTCAGCCAAGCGTCGGCCTCCTTGCCGTCGGCGCCCTTGAGGCGGACGATGTCGGACACCTTGCACTCGAAGGCGACCGGGCTCTCGCCGACGCGCGGCACGTTGACGAGCTTGCCGGGCACGGCGGTCAGCCCTGCGATCTCGAACTCGTCGACCTCAGGGGCGACATGCGCGGCGGTCGCATTCATGTGCTTGGCGAGGTCCATGGTGGCGAGATTCCAGACGAACTCGCCGGTCTGCTTGATGTTCGCGACCGAGTCCTTCCAGTTGGTGGAGGAGAAGCCGATGATCGGCGGCACGTAGCAGAAGGCGTTGAAGAAGCTGTAGGGCGCGAGGTTGACGTGGCCCTTGGTATCTCGGGAGGAGATCCAGCCGATCGGCCGCGGCGCGATGATGGCGTTGAAGGGGTCGTGCTTGAGGCCGTGGCCCTTGGAGGGCTCGTAGAAGTAGAGGTCTTTCTCGGTCACGCGCTGCTTCTCCGCTATCCGCCATTCCGGGCAATGCGAAGCAGCTTATAGGGGGAAACGTCCCGCCCCGTCAGTGGCGCGGGGACAGACCCGCGATGACGAAATCGATCATCTGGTCGATGGTCGGGCCCGGCTTGGTGGCGCACTGGGCGATCATCTGGGGGTGGAAGAAGCGCATCATCGCGGTGCAGGCGCACAGCGAAGCCAGCTGCAGGTCAGGCGCTTCGAATTCACCGGAAGCAACGCCCTGCGCGATCATCTGGCCCATGAAGCCGGCAATGCATTCCATATGGGCGACGCAGACGTCCCAGTCTTCCTGCATCGCGATCTCGACCATCTCGTGCAGCTTGTTGTCGCCGACGTAGCGCTCGGTGTTCATGCGATGGATGGTGGTGAGCAGCTCGCGGAAACGCTCCAGCACCGGACCCGGCCGGGCCACGATCCGCTGCGCCTCGAGCTCGACCTCGCCCATCAGCGAACGGGCCACCGACTGGTGGATCGCCTTCTTCGATTCGAAGAAGCGATACACGTTGGCGGGGCTCATCCTGAGCTCCTTGGCGATGTCCCCGACCGTGGTCTTCTGGTAGCCGATCTGGCGGAACAGCCGCTCGGCCACCTCGAGGATACGATCCCGGGTGTCGCCTTCGATATGTTCCGCAACCAGTGTCATGTGTCAGGACTCGTCCGTCGGTAGTTTTCTCATTTATTCAGCCGCTTCAGCAAGCGGAATTGCGTGCTGATCATCGCTCCCATGCTGCGGCGCGGCAGGCTGCTCGGGCGTGCCGGCCTCGTCCAGGCTCTTCCTGAACCACAGGGCATAGAGGCCCGGCAGGTACAGCAGCGTCAGGAAGGTCGCGACGAACAGGCCTCCCATGATCGTGATCGCCATCGGGCCCCAGAAGGCCGAGCGCGACAGCGGGATCATGGCGAGGATGGCGGCGAGCGCCGTCAGCACCACCGGACGGGCGCGGCGGACGGTCGCCTCCACGATCGCCTCGCGGCGGGTCAGGCCATGCGAGACGTCGGTCTCGATCTGGTCGACCAGGATGACCGTGTTGCGCATGATCATGCCGGCGAGCGCGATCAGGCCGAGCAGCGCCACGAAGCCGAACGGGGCGTTGGCGACGTTGAGGCCCAAGGAGGCACCGACGATGCCGAGCGGCGCGGTCAGGAACACCAGGGTCAGGCGCGAGAAGCTCTGCAGCTGGATCATCAGCAGCGTCAGCATCACCATCACCATCAGCGGGAAGAGGATGAAGATCGAGGCATTGCCCTTGGCGGATTCCTCGAACGCGCCGCCCGCCTCGATGCGGTAGGCCGGCTCGAGATGATCCTTGATCGCCTTCAGCTTCGGCGTGATCTGGTTGGTGATGTCGGGCGCCTGCACGCCGTCGACGACGTCGGAGCGCACGGTGATCGCCATGTCGCGGTTGCGCCGCCACATGATCGGCTCCTCGTGGGAATATTCGATCTTGGCGATCTGCTGCAGCGGCACGGCAACGCCGTTGCGCGAGGTGATGGTGAGATCGCCGACACCGCCGAGGTCGAGGCGCTCGGACGGGATCGCACGGGCGACCACGCCGACCTTCTCGATGCCGTCACGCACGGTCGTGACCTGCGAGCCGGAGATCAGCATCGCGAGCGCCTGCGAGACCTCCTGCGGGGTCAGGCCCATGGCGCGGGCGCGATCCTGGTCGACGACCAGCTTCAGGTAAGGCGACTGCTCGTTCCAGTCGAGCTGGACGTCCTTGACGCTCTTGTTCTGGCGCATGACGTCGCGGACCTGGTAGGCGATCTCGCGCACCTTGTTGGCGTCGGGGCCGATCACGCGGAACTGGACGGGGAAGCCGACCGGCGGACCGAAGTTGAAGCGGTCGACGCGGACGCGCGCCTCGGACAGGAAGCCATCGGCAGCCGCGCCCTCGATCTTGGCCTTGATGCGCTCGCGCGCCTCGACGCCCTTGGCGACGATGACGATCTCGGCAAAGGCTTCGTTCGGGAGCTGCGGATTGAGGCCGAGCCAGAAGCGCGGCGAGCCCTGACCGACATAGGACGTGTAGGTCTCGATGTCCTTGTCGTCCTTGAGCAGCGTCTCGGCCTTCTTCACCGACGTCTCGGTGACGCTGAAGGCGGTGCCCTCGGGCAGGCGCAACTGGAGGAACAGCTCGGGCCGCTCCGACAGCGGGAAGAACTGCTGCTGGACATGGCCGAAGCCGACGATCGAGGCGATGAAGATACCGACGGTCGCGACCACCACGGTGATGCGGTGATTGACGCACCACTGCACGATGGCGCGCAGCCCGCGGTACATGCGGGTCTCATAGACCGCGTGCGGGTCGTGGTTGTGATGCGCCTTCATCTCCGGCAGCAGCTTGACGCCGATATAGGGCGTGAAGATCACCGCCACGAACCAGGAGGCGACGAGCGCGATCGCCACGATCCAGAAGATGCTGCCGGCATATTCGCCGACCGCCGAATTGGCAAAGCCGATGGGGAGGAAGCCAGCGGCCGTGACCAGCGTTCCCGTGAGCATCGGAAACGCAGTAGATTCCCAGGCAAAGGATGCCGCGCGCATGCGATCCCAGCCCTGTTCCATCTTCACCACCATCATCTCGACCGCGATGATGGCGTCGTCGACGAGCAGGCCGAGCGCGATGATCAGCGCGCCGAGCGTGATGCGATGCAGGTCGAGCGACATCGTGTTCATGACGATGAAGACGATGCCGAGCACCAGCGGCACCGACAGCGCAACCACGATGCCGGTGCGCCAGCCGAGCGCCAGGAACGAGACGAACAGCACGATGACGAGCGCTTCCATGAAGGAGTGCACGAACTCGCCGACGGCGTGCTCGACCACCTTGGGCTGGTCGGCGATCAGCTTGACGTCGATGCCCTGCGGCACGGCCTTCATGAACTCGGCCGTCGCCTTCTCGACCTCCTTGCCGAGGTCGAGGATGTTGGCGCCCTTGGCGGTGACGACACCGATGCCGATCGCGGCCTTGCCTTCCTGACGAACGACGAAGCTCGGCGGATCGACATAGCCATGGGTGACGGTGGCGATATCGCCCAGGCGGAACACGCGGCCGTTGCTCTCGACGGGAGTTTCAGCGACGGCCTTGGCGCCATCGAGCGCGCCGGTGACGCGCAGCGGCACGCGCTGCGACGAGGTCTCGACCGTGCCGGCCGGCGTCACGTTGTTCTGCTTGGCGAGCGAATCGAACAGCGCCTGCGGCGTGATGCCGAGGGTGGCGAGCTTGGCGTGGCTGAATTCGACGAAGATGCGCTCATCCTGGTTGCCGTAGACGTCGACCTTGGTGACGCCGGGCACCTTCAAGAGGCGCTGGCGGAAACCTTCGGAAACCTTCTTGAGCTGGGCGTAGTCGGCGCCGTCGCCGGTCATCATGTAGAGGATGGAATCGACGTCGGAGAATTCGTCGTTGACGACGGGTCCCAGGATGCCTGAGGGCAGCTGGCCCTGCACGTCGGCCAGCTTCTTGCGCAGCAGGTAGAAGAGATAAGGCACGTCCTTCGGCGGCGTGGAATCGCGAAAGGTCACCTGCAACGCGGTGAAGGCGGGCTTGGAATAGGTCTGCACCTTCTCGAAATAGGGCAGCTCCTGGATCTTCTTCTCGATGGGGTCTGCGACCTGGGTCTGCATCTCCTGCGCAGTCGCGCCGGGCCAGATCACGGAGACGTTGACCACCTTCACCGTGAAGAACGGATCTTCGGCGCGGCCGAGCTTCTCATAGGAGAAGAAGCCGGCGACGCCGAGGATGATCATCAGGAAGAGCACCAGCGTCGGATGGCTGACGGCCCAGGCCGAAAGGTTGAAGCGCTTCATCGCACTCTCCGAAAGACGATCCAGTTGCAAAAAACCACAGCCGCTCTGTTCAAACCGTCGTCGCGAGGCAGCGAAGCAATCCAGGGGGCTGGGCAGGTTCTGGATCGCTTCGCCGCTTCAGCCTTTGCTTAGGGACAAAGGCCGAAACTCACCTCACACGACGGAACTCGTAAGCTTTAGAAAGACAATGAAGACACGACCCGCACCTTCTGGCCGGGATCGAGCTTCTGCACGCCGAGGGCCACGATCTTGGCGCCCTCTTCCACGCCGCTGGTGATGACGACGTCGCTGCTCTCGTAGGACTTCACCGCGACAGGCTTCAGCGTGACCCCGCCATTATCGTCGACGACGTAGAAGGATGGCTTGCCGCCCTCGTTGAACAGCGCCGACAGCGGCAGCCGCGCGACGCGCTCGGTGGCGGCATCCGACAGCGTCAGCGTCGCGGTCATGCCGAGCGCGACCTTGTCGTCGGCCTCGGGCAGCGAGAACTTGGCGAGATAGGTGCGCGTGGCGGGGTCCGCCGCCGGCGCGATCTCGCGCAGCTTCGCCGCGTACTTCTTGTCCGGTTCCGACCAAAGAGTGACGCTGGCGACGCCCGATTTGGCGCGTCCAACCAGCGTCTCAGGGATCGCGACGACCGCTTCCTTTTCGGCAAAGCGGGCGACACGGATCGAGGCCTGGCCCGCGGCGACCACCTGGCCGGGCTCGATCAGCGTTGCGGTGACGACGCCACGGGCGTCGGCGTTGAGCGTCGCGTAGGAAAGAGAATTCTTGGTCAGCTCGACCGAGCGGACGGCGCGGTCGAGACGCGCGCGCGCCTCATCGGCGGAGGCTCGGCTCGAATCCAGTTGCGCATCGGTGGTCCAGCCCTTGGCCTTCAAATCCTTGGCGCGCTGCTCGGCGGCGGCGGCCTGGGCCAGCACACCGGTCGCCGCCGTCTGCTCGGCTACGGCCTGCTCGGCCTGGAGCTTCAGATCGACCTCATCGAGGGTGGCGAGCGGCTGGCCGATTTCGACGGTCTGGCCGACCTCCACAAGGCGCTTGGCGACCTTGCCGGCCACGCGGAAACCAAGATCGCTCTCGATCCGGGGCCTGACGGTGCCGACGAAGCTGCGCTCCGGCGTCTCGGCATCATAATGGGCGGTTGCGACCAGAACCGGCCGCGGCGGCTCGGCCTTCTCAGCGACGGTGTCATTGCACCCGGCCAGGGTCGCTGCCATCAGGGCCAGCGAGACACCCGCCAAGAGCTTGGAATAGCTCGATAAAACTGACCGGACGAACATCGAAGGACACTCCTGCCGCTGCAATGAGAGGAATGTCGACTAATCACTGATAAAAGTCAATAATCGTCAGTTATCAGGAAAGCGTGATCGTTAAGAGGTGGTAAGGATTGGGAGAGCGCGGTTAGGGAGGTGCGATTGTAGGGTCGGCAGAGGCCCTAGCCAGATGGAGCGCGGCGCAATCCGCGGCTGCAGACGCCGTAGGGTGGGCAAAGGCGCGCTAGCGCCGTGCCCACGATCTATCTCGATTGGAGAGAGGTGGTGGGCACGCTGCGCTTTGCCTACCCTACGGGACCGTTTGCCCGGCTCTATCGCTTCTGCTCGACAAACTCGTGCTTGGTGTCGTGGCCACCAACGAAGACCAGAATGCCGGCGAGCAGCGGCAGGACGGCGAGCACGAGCAGGCCGGTCGAGGTCTGGCCCGTCGCCTCCTTGACCCAGCCGATCAGATACGGCCCGCCGAAGCCGGCGAGGTTGCCGATCGAGTTGATCAGGGCGATCGCGCCGGCCGCCGCCGTGCCGGAGAGCCAGGCGGTCGGCAGCGTCCAGAACACGCCGAAGCAGCAGAACACGCCGATCGCCGCGACCGTCAGCACCACCATCGTCATGGTGGGATCGGTGAGATAGGAGGAGACGGCGAGCGCGACGGCGGTCAGCAGCAGCGGCGCGCCGACATGGAACACACGCTCGCGCGTCGCATCCGAATGCCGCGCCCACAGGATCATGGCGATGGTGCCGAACAAATAGGGGATCGCGGTGACGAAGCCGGTCTGGGCATTGGTGAGGCCGAACGCCTTGACGATCTGCGGCAGCCAGAACTGCATGCCGTAGAGCGCGCCGACGAAGCCGAAATAGATCAGGCTGAGCGCGATCACCTTCGGCGAGGACAGTGCTTCGCCCAGCGACAGATGCTTCACCGCCTGCTTGGCCGCGACTTCCGAATCAAGCCTGGCCTTGAGCCAGGCCTTCTGCTCGGCCGAGAGCCAGTCCGCCTTCTCCGGCTTGTCGGTGAGGTAGAACCAGGTGACGATGCCGAGCAGCACCGAGGGGATGCCCTCGATGATGAACAGCCACTGCCAGCCCTTCAGGCCCATGACGCCATCGAGCCCGAGCAGCAGGCCCGAGATCGGCGCGCCGATCACGGTCGAGACCGGCACGGCGATGGCGAAGGCCGCGAGGAAGCGGGCGCGATACTCGGCCGGGTACCAATAGGTGAGATAGAGGATGATGCCGGGGAAGAAGCCGGCCTCGGCAACGCCGAGCAGGAAGCGCAGGACGTAGAAACTGGTCACGCCGCTCACCATCGCCATCAGCGCCGAGATGATGCCCCAGGTCACCATGATGCGGGCGATCCAGCGGCTGGCGCCGAACTTCTCCAGCGCCAGATTGCTCGGCACCTCAAAGATGAAATAACCAATGAAGAAGATGCCGGCGCCCCAGGAGAAGATCAGCGGCGTGAACTTCAGCTCGGCGTTCATGGTCAGCGCGGCGAAGCCGAGATTGACGCGATCGAGATAGGAAAAGAAGTAGGCCAGCACCAGGAACGGGATCAGGCGCCAGGAGATGGCACGGATCGTCGAGGTCTCGACTTCGCTCTTGGCTGTGCCGGTGGAACCGGCATAGATCGTGGTCTGGCTCATGGCTTCCCCCCGGGGTTGTTGCTTTTATGGGCTAGAGCCATTTCCGTTCCGATGGCATCGGAACGGGGCTCTAGATTCTAGTTTTGACGCGTTTTCTTCACGCGAACCGGTGTCCACTTCGCTCGAAAACGCTCTAGGAAGCGGTTTTCAGCATCGTGGGCAAAGAGTCAATGGAAGCCATGCAAGGAGCGCAGCCGGTCAACACCATTGCACTGCGGCAGCGGTCACTGGCCCGCGCTGCCCTGGCGCTGGCCGTGATCGCCTGCGGGCTGTCCTTACGCTGGTACGGCTTTCCGCTCGGCCTCCCCGCCTTCGTGGTGAAGTATGGCGGCTCCCTGCTCTGGGCGACGATGGTGTTTCTGCTGGTCGGGGTGTTGCTGCCGCGGCTGACGCGGACGCAGATCGCAGCCATCGCGTTGGTGATCGCAATCGTCGTCGAGTTTTCGCGGCTGGTGCATACGCCCTGGCTCGATGCGTTCCGGCTCACCACCGCCGGCGCGCTGCTACTGGGGCGCATGTTCTCGCTGTGGAATTTGATCGCCTACTTCATCGGTATCGTGACCGGCATCTGGCTCGACAGCATCGTCATCCGAAACCGGATTCCACCTCGGCGGAGCTAGCTCAACTCGCAGCAAGCCGGCTCGACCCGCGAATGATCAGCTCCGTCGGCACGGTGAGACCACGGGCACGTTCGATCTCGTCACCGCGCATCCGCTCCAGCAGCAGGGTCGCGGCATGCCGGCCCATCGCCGCCAGATCCCACGCGATCGCCGTGACGGGCGGCGTATGCAATTCGGCCAGGTCGGAATCGCTCCCCGCCACCACCGAAATCCCGTCGCCGACGGCGATGTTCATCGTCCGTAACGCTCTCAGGCAGCCGCCGAGCATGTCCATCGCCGCGACGAAGAGCGCCGTCGGGGGATCGGCGAGGCTCATGAGCGATGCAGTCGCCCGATAGGCGTCCTCGTTCGAGAGCACATTGCCTCGCAGCAGTCTCGAATCCGGCATGACATTCGCCACCGTATGCGCCTCACGAAATCCTTCCAGGCGGCTTCGCGACGGAAAGGCCTTGAGATCGCCGACGAGCATGGCGATCCGCCGATGCCCGAGACCAAGCAGATGGCTGGTCGCGACACGCGCACCCTGGCGATGATCGGCGGTAACGCGATCGAGGGCCTCGATGCTGTCTCTGTCGATCAGCAGGATCGGCATCGGAGCCTCCGACAGCGCTTGCCGCACCTCCCCGTGCGCCTCGTCGCTCAGCGTCATCATCACGCCGTCCACGCGGCGCCTGCGAAAGGCGCGCAGCAAGGCGATCTCGATCTCGGGGCGGTTGGTCGTGCTCGCCAGAAGCAGGGTATATCCGGCCTCGCGCAGCACCGCCTCGGCCTCCTTGATGAACAGTGCGAAGCGCGGAATGTCGAAATCGCGAATGGCGCAGGCCACGAGGTGCGACCGGCCCGCACGCATGCTCTGCGCCGTAACGTCGACCTCGTAGCCGAGATCGGCCATGGCCCTCTCGACGCGCTCGCGCAGCTCTCTGCTCACCGCTGGATGGTCGTTGAGCACACGGGATACCGTGCCGACCGCGACGCCGGCCTCTCGGGCCACGTCCCTGACTTTTACGGTTTGTTGGCGACCCAGCTGTAGCGACATGCCGCTATATGAACCGGTTCATCTCCTAGAGCAAGGTAGCGGACGCAAAGATTGCCTAAAAGTTGGGGATCCCGGTGGATTTGGTTGAAAAGCTCATCGTATTCGGTGAACCGGTTCATTGACTCCCGCTCTGAACTCGGCACACAATGGCCCGCGGGTGAAAGCCGCATGTGGCGCGCTCATCCGCGGAACGGGTTAGGAGACACCAACCATGCCGCAGCCCCGAGTTGCCTTTGTGGGATTTGGCGAGGCCGCACAGTGCTTTGCGTCGCACCTCGCGGCTCAGACCGGCGCACCGGTCGTCGCATTCTGCCATGGCAAGACGAATGCACCGCCCTACTCGCAAGCCTTTCGTGCACTGGCGGCCAGATGCGGGGTCACACTTGTCGACAGGCTCGAGGAGCTGTCGAAGGCGAACGTGATCTTTTCCGCCGTCGTCGTCGCAGTCGCGGCCGAAATGGGCGAGGCTATATCCAGGATCATCCGTCCCGGCTGCCTCGTGGTGGACATCAACGCTGCGACCCCGCGAAGGAAAAAGCGTGTTGCCGAAGCCGTGGAGGCGCGCGGCGGCGTGTTCGCGGACGCGAACCTGATGGGGTCGGTCGACCTCTATGGTGCCGCGGTCACGCTCTACACCTCCGGCAGCGGTGCCGAGCGCTTCGCGGAGATCTTCGGACCGCTCGGCTTCCGCATCGAGGTGGCCGGCCCCGAAGCCGGAACGGCAGCGGCCGTGAAGATGCTGCGGAGCGTGGTGACGAAAGGCATGGAGGCACTGCTGGTCGAAGCTCTGACCGCCGCAACGCTTGCCGGCGTGCGCGATGAAACCATGCGCGGGCTCTGCACGTCGATGGATGGCACCACGTTCAGCAAGTTCCTGGATATGTGCGTCCGCTCCGACGTGCTGCATGCCGAGCGCCGCGCCGTGGAGATGGAGGGGGTGGCGGCGGGCCTGCGGGAATTGGGCTTCGATCCCCTGATGACGGCCGCCACGGCGGAGCGATTAAAAGTCTCCGCGCAACTGGGGTTACGGCAAGAGTTTGCGCAACGCGCCGGCTATTCGGCCGACGAGGTGCTGGACCGATATGCTCATGCGCTATCCGGTCCTTGAGGCGAGCTACGAGGCTCACGCGAGAAGGAAAGGCCGTTGAAAGGGCGGCAATGACGTTCACTCCGCCAATTGAAACCGCTCGAACCGATCGAGCTCGTCCTCGATCACGCGCTTGAGCTCCTTGCGTCCCGCGGTCTTCTTCCCCTGCCCGATCCAGGTCCATTTCTGCATCAGGAGCTTCTTGGCCTGCCGGTCGGTCTTGAGATCGAGGGCGGCGACGATCTCGTCGCCGACCAGCACCGGCAGTGCGAAATAGCCGAGCTTGCGCTTGGCCTTCGGCACATAGGCCTCGAACAGATGGTTGTAGCCGAAGAACAGATTCGTGCGCTTGCGCTGGATGATCAGCGGATCGAACGGCGAGAGGATGTGGACGAGATCGGGCGCCACCTCGCCGCTCGCTTCGAGCGCCGCGGGCTTTGCCCAATGCTCCTGCTTGCCGGCGCCCTCGATCGCGACGGGCACGAGCTCGCCGCGGCGGACGCGGGAGCCGATCAGGTTTGCCACCGCCTTCTTGCTGGGCGCATCCAAATGGCAGATCGAATCCAGGCTCACCACACCCTGCGAGCGCAGCGCGCGGTCGAGCAGATAGGTCGTGATGTCCCTGGCCGATGCCGGCTTCGGCAGCTTCTCCCAGCCGAAGTGCCGCGTCATCAGCTCATAGGTCTTGAGCATGCCCTGGCGCTCGCTGATGGTCGCAACGCCGGTGTAGAAGGCAAGCTGCAAGGCCCGCTTCGAGGGCTTGCGGCTCTGCCACAGATGCTCCTTCTCGGTGAGCACGTCGTCCTCGATGTCGCGGATCGTCAGCGGGCCGGCGCGCAAGAGCCGCATCACCTTGCGCGTGTCGGCCGGCTTCACCGAGGCGTACCATTTGTGGCCCTCGCGCTTGTGCTCGCGCATCGCCGGCAGGAAGAAGCGGAAGTCCCCGGCCGGCACGTAAGAGAGCGCGTGGGTCCAGTACTCGAACACGCTCCTGTCGACGCTCTGGGCCTGGCGCAGATCGGCTCGCCGATAGGACGGGATGCGGCTGAACAGGATGTGGTGGTGGCAGCGTTCGATCACGTTGATGGTGTCGATCTGCACATAGCCGAGATGGGAGACGACGTCCGCCACCGCCTGCGCGCCCTCCCCGAAGGGTGTGCGGTCGTCCAGCCGCTGGGCATGCAGCCAGATCTGCCGGGCCTGTGTCGTCGTGAGGGAGAGCGGTTTGGGCGCGCGTGACATTGCACCACGCAATGTAGCGGGATTCGCGCCAAGAAAAAGAACGGGGCAAAGCGGCGGCCAAAGAAAAAGCCGCGCTGCCATCTGCTGACAACGCGGCGGATCGATGCGGCCGATGCCTACTTCGTCGACATGGCCTTCTGCGACTTCATGTGATGCAGGTGGAGCGATCAGCGCCCGTCCTTGGGAGCCCTGGACCGATCACCGACGCTTCCCGTGGCGATGTCAGGCTCGCATGAGGCCTTGCCGCGCCCCTCCGCCTGGCAGCGATAGACGCTGCCGGTGAGGCGATCCACCAGCCACATGTTCTCGTCGGTCGGCCCGTCGAGGCCGACATAGCGGGAGGTCAGCCCCGTGATCAGCGTCGACAGCAGGATCGCCACCGCGATCATCGCCGCGCCGATGTAGATGGGCATGGAGTTGAGAAAGACGGTCCGATCCGGCGGGCCACTGCGATAGAACTGATAGTCACTCGGCCTTGGCACTGGACGGAACCCGGCTCCCCTCGTTGAAGATTGGTGGACGAATTTTGCTAGGAGCGCATCTGGCCGATTTCTTGTTCGCAGGCAGGCGATGCCGCGACGGCTTTGCGACGTTCGGTGTTTCCAAAGCAGAAGCGGCCCGGATCGGGCCGCTTGCCGCATCGTGGTTCCCGAGTTAGTGCCGAAACAGCCCGCCCATCATGTGGCCGAACAGACCGCCCGGCCCGCCCATGCCACCGCCACCACCACCGCCGTGAGAGCGGCGAGCACCGCCGGAGGAGCGACGGCGCGTGGGTTCGTCCTCGGACTCATCGGAGGCAACGCGACTGGAGACGATTTCGGACTGCATCGCCTTGTGCTGGAGCTTGTTGAGATAGCCGGTGGTGGGATAGCCGCGCGCCGCCTGCCAGCGCTTCATCACCGACCGGGTTTCCTCGTCGAACTTGCCGGTCGCCTTGACGTCGAAGCCGAGCCCGGTGAGACGGCGCTGCACGTCGCGGCGCTGGTTCTTATCGAGGCCAATCTGGTCCTCCGAGACCTGGTCGGCCGTATCAGTGAAGGTGGCGGGATCGACGCCGGCGGTGAGGTTGCGCGTCGTCGTCGACGGACCGTCCTGGAGCGCAGCGATGCGGGCGAGCGCCAGCGGCCTGAAGGTGCCGTTCGGATAGTTGGTCAGGTAGGCATTGAGCTCCTCGACCTTGTTGGTGTCCTTGATCGAACGCCAGAACTCGAGCTCGACTTCGCCGGCCTGGGCGACGCTCGCGGGCGCCGCGGCATCCTTCGCAGGCGCGGCGGCCGGATTGAGATAGACCGTGCCGGTGAGATTGGTGTGGCCCCAAGGCAGCTGCGCCTTGTTGGTCTCGTCATTGACCTGCGCACGCACCTTGGTCATCGCCTGCTGGATCTCGAGGCCGGGAGCCACGATGTTGGCGAGAAGCGCGCGGGTGAACGGGCTGTTGGTGCCGGCTTCGCCGTCGAGCGCGGTCTGGCCGGGACCGGTGGCGAACGCGATCAGCGTGCCCTCGCCCGACTTCATCTCGGCAAGACCATTTGCAACGTTGACGGACCGCGTCGCCTTGGCGGCGCGGATTTTTGCAGCGAACGGATTGTCGCCGCAGGCATCGAGGAACACGAGCTTCACCTTGGCATCCGCCATGGTCTGCTCCAGCGTCAGATCGACATTGATCGCCGCGCCGAGCTTGACGTCCATCTCGGACTTGAGGTCGGCATCGACGGGCAACAGATAGTTGGTGCCGTTCACCGCGATGCCGTGGCCGGCATAGAAGAACAGCGCCACATCGGCGCCTTCGCTCTTCTTGCCGAACTCGAGCAGCTTCGCCGTCATGGCATCGCGGGTGAGATTGGCACCCTCGACCACGTCGAAGCCGACATTGCGCAGCACCCGCGCCATCGACTTCGCGTCGATCGCGGGGTTCGGGAGCTGCGGCACATTCTTGTAGGCGGCGTTGCCGACCACGAAGGCGACGCGCTTGTCGGCGAGCGCCGCACTGCTGCTGAAGACGAAGGCTGCGAGAGACAATGCCGCGAGCAGAGAACGCATGGTCTTTCTCCCCGAGATCAAGAACCACCGATACGTCCAGTGTGATCTTCGCCACGAAGGCCGAATGTGATCTAGATCACGTTTGGGCGCCATAGATTGAACCAGCCATAAAAAAGACGCGACGATACCTATTCGCCCGCTCAGGATACCTCCCCGGCAGAAGCGCAACCGCCCGATCGCGTCGCAAAACGCGGGGAAATCCGCTGGATTGTGCCCGGACGCATCCTGACCAACGTGACCAAGATCACATCAGGTGCCTTTGAACCTGCCCTATGCTCGCAGCATCAAATCGCCATCAGGCGTAACAGCGAGGATACGATAATGAGCCGTTTTGATAAGTTCTTTGCACTGAAGGCGATTACCCTCACGGCCGCGCTGTCGATGACGGCGGGCCTGGCGCTCGCCGGTGACAACAACGTCTCGTCCGACAAGATTCTGGATGCGCTGAAGCCGAAGCCGGCGACCCGCGGCCTGTCCGTTGGACCGCAGGCCGACCCGACCGCGCAGGCCAAGGAAGCGACCTTCCTGAACACGGTGCGCAACCGCTCGACCCGATCGCTCTCGACCGGCGAGCGCGAGCAGATCGCCGAGCTCGCCGCGACCAAGCCGAAGATCGATCTGGAGATCCAGTTCGACTACAACTCGGCCGACATCGCCAAGACTTCGGTGCCGTCGGTGCAGGCGCTCGGCAAGGCGCTGTCCGATCCCGCACTCAAGGGCTCGACCTTCGTGGTCGCCGGCCACACCGATGCGGTCGGCGGTGAGGAGTACAATCAGGGCCTCTCCGAACGGCGTGCCGACACCATCAAGAAGTACCTGGTGCAGAACTACGGCCTCAACGGCACCGATCTGGTCACCGTCGGCTATGGCAAGACCAAGCTGAAGGACACCGCCAACGGTGCCGATCCGATCAACCGCCGCGTCCAGGTCGTGAACATGGAAGCCAAGACGACGGCGTCGAAGTAATCTTCGCGCCGTCGCCAGACGACGAAACACGCCGCCTGCCGCTCCCCGGCAGGCGGCGATGTCATATCCAGCTCTGGAACAGCATCAGCCGGTTGAAATTCTGCATCGACGTGCCGATGAAGGCCGCGGAGATCGGCAGCATCGCCGCAAAGCCGATCGCGGCGAGGCCGACATAGGCCCACAGCAGCCAGCGCGGCAGTCGCTCCCGACGCAGCACATAGGCCAACGCCAGCGATGCAATCGTCGCGGCCGGAAGATAATAGTAGATGAAGCCGAGCGTGCGCGGCAGCAGCGCCCAGGCGAGCCAGCTGCCGAAATAGAACGCAGCGATCAGGAACGCATCCCAGCGGCGCGCGACGACGACATCGCGCAGCACGACGACGAGCGCGAGCAGCGCAGGCCAGGCGACCAGCGGGTTGCCGAGGAAGACGATCGCGGAGATCCTGTCCTCAGCAATCTTGTCGAACAGGAACCACACCGGGCGCGCCAGCAGCGGCCATGACGGCCACGAGCTCATATAGGTATGGCCGGCGATCGCCGTCGTGGTGTTGTCGGCAAAGATCCGGCGCTGCGCCTCGAGCAAGTCCGACAGCGAGAAGCCGTAGAGCGGAACGAACGCGGCGAGATATGTCAGCGCCGGCAACACGGCAAAGCACAACGCGACGTGCACTGCTTTGAAGTCGGGCCAGAGATCCGGCCGATACCAATCGTCTGGCCTCGCGTCCGCGAACAGCGTGCGCCATCCCTGAAGCAGACGGATCAGCGCGAACACGACGATGCAGGCACCGAGCGGAAACAGGCCGCTCCATTTGCAGGCCGCCGCAAGACCGAACAGGCTGCCCGCGAGCGCGAACAGCGCATGCGGCCGCTCGCGGCGAAAACCATGCATGAAGCCGGCAATCGCGAGCAGACCGAAGCCGAGCGCAAAGATGTCGAGCATCGCGATGCGTGCCTGCACGTAGATCATCTGGTTGAAGCCGGCGATCAGTGCGGCTGCGATTGCGGGCCCTTGCGCAGCGAACAGCGCGAGGCCGCACAGATAGATCGCGACGATCGCGAGCGCGCCGAACAATGTCCCCGGATAGCGCCAGCCCAGCGAATTGTCGCCGAATGCCGCGATCGATGTCGCGATCAGCTCCTTGCCCAGTGGCGGATGCATCGGATTGAGCATTGGTTGCGACATCACGGGCGCCAGCATCTGCCGCGCCGCCGGCACGTAATGCACCTCGTCGAAGACGAACTTGTCCGGCGTGGTCAGGCCGATCAGCAGCGCCAGATGCGCGATCAGGAAAATCGCGACAGCAATCACTGCACTCTGCGACACCTTCGGAACCGCAGCCAGATTGATCGGCACTTCTGGGGAGATTTTGCGTGGCAAATTTGCGTCACCGCGTGCAAAAACGAAAACCACTCTTCTCATTGAACGCAATCTACCGCAAGTGTCACTAAGCATAACGCACGTCCACGCCGCTTGTGATAATTTCGCTACATCAGAAGCGCGCGCGGTCCGGTACGATCAGGGACACGTCGATCGGTTGCGAAATGAATTTGCGTTTCTGGCTTTTCCCCACACTGCTATCGGTCGCCATGTGCGCTGCATCCGGCACACAGGCGCAGACCCGCGTCGGCGAAGCCGTCGTGATTCAGAACGAGGTCGTGCGCGTCGCAGCGACCACGACGCCGATCAGTGTCGGCGACAGCATGCTGCGCGACGAGACCGTGCGCACCGGCGCCGACGGCGCAGCACGCTTCGTCATGGCCGACAGCACCAATCTCTCGCTCGGGCCGAACGCGACGCTCAAGCTCGACCGCACCGTCTTCAACGACGAACACAGCTATCGCGACGTCGCGATCCACATGACCACAGGCGCGTTCCGCTTCGTCACCGGACATTCGGAAAAGACCGCCTACAAGATCACGACGCCGTTGGCGACCATCGGCGTGCGCGGCACCACGCTCGACATCCTGTCCCAGCGCGGCCGCTCGGTCGTCGTGCTGCAGGAGGGCGCCGCCGGCGTCTGCACGACGAACCTCCAATGCGTCCAGCTCACCCAGCCCGGCGACACCGCGATCATCATATCGAGCGGCGGCAAGGTCTCGATCAGCAAGACCAACACGCCGCCCTGGACCTTCGCCGCCAACTGCGCCGCAAGCGCCGGGCTCTGCTCGGTCAACCAATATGCCGACGCCTCGCCGACCATCGCACCCGCCGTCCATGATGACGGCATGCTGTGCGGGCGGTGACGATGGTGAGGTTCAACGTCAGGCGCCTCATCCTCGCCGCTGCACTGACCGCCACCGCTGCGTTCTCGCTCGTTGCGTTCAATGCACATCCGGCGGCGGCGGCCCGAGTGACGGAGTGCGAGTCCGAATGCGGCGAGCCGAATCCCTACCCGTCGCCGACCTACTCGCCATCTCCGACACCGACGCCCACACCCACGCCTACGCCGACACCGACGCCCACACCGACGCCTTCTCCCTCGCCTTCACCGAACCCCTATCCGTCGGCCTCGCCTAGCCCGGCTCTACCGCCCAACCCGACCGGTGCGGATTCCAGCGGCAATTCGATCGGCGGCCTCGCCAACCAACGCTTCAACCAGATGATCACCAACCGGGTGCTCGGCACGGTGCTGCTCGGCGTCAACGAGCAGGTCAATTGCAGCGACTGCATCAGCGCGTTCGGCTCGGCCGGCTCGTTCTCGGCCGGCATCCACGGCCGCAAGGAGCTGACCAATAGTCTGTCGCTGCTCGCCGGCATCGCCTACACGCAATACAACGAGGGCGGCTACCACATCACCAGCGCGCCGATCGGCGCCTTCGCGCTGCGCTACGACTTCACCGACTGGGGCTCGTCGCGTCCGTTCTTCGATATCGGCACGATCCTGACGCCGTGGGAGAAAGCGCGCTACACGCGCAGCTACAACACCAGTCTCGGCCCGGTCACGGTCACTGGCTCGACGAATGCCTCGAACTACGCCGTCTACGGCCGTGCCGGCTGGATGAGCCGCGTCTCGCCGCGGGACGAGGTCGCAGCTTCCATCGAGGTCTGGCAGCTCTGGCAGCGCGTCTCGGGCTATTCCGACAGCGCGGTGGCGTTCAATCCGTTCGACGCCACCGTTGCGACCGGCACCGACCGCACCAGCCTCGTCAAGATCGGCGGCCAGTGGACGCATCTGTTCGGCAGCAACATCGAGACCAACATCAATGGCGGATGGGTGCAGTCGTTCGCCAGCCACAGCGGCATCGTCGCCACCGTTACCGGTGACGGCACGGTGGTGCCGACCATGGGCAACCAGGGCTGGTTCGAATATGGCGGCCGCCTCGGCTTCCGCGTGGAGAAGGGCTGGATCGTGGACCTGTTCGCCAACGGCACGCTGGGCCCGCAGCCGGTGGGGAACACGATCCACGGCGGCGTGGGCCTGAGGATTAATTATTAGCGTGGTGTTCGCGCGTAGCCGCAAATTCCGCTGTCATGCCCCGCGAAGGCGGCGCATCCAGTACGCCGCAGCGGTCGTTGTGAGAGCGAGCTTTCTAACAAGGGCCTCTGGAATACTGGATCGCCCGCCTTCGCGGGCAATGACACCTGTCGTGTAGCGACCGTACTGCCCCTCACGCCGCCGACTTGCCCTCGAACGCCCGCCGCAAAGCCGCAACGTCCAGCTTCACCATCTTCATCATGGCCTGCATCGCGCGCGCGGCGGCGGCCTTGTCGGGGCTCGTGAGGAACTCGAACATCACCTTCGGCACGACCTGCCAGGCCACGCCCCAGCGATCCCTGAGCCAGCCGCACTGCTCTGCCTTGCCGCCATGGGCGAGGAACGCATTCCAGACGCTGTCGACCTGGGCCTGGTCGTCGCAATGGATCATCAGCGAGATCGCGTGGGTGTATTCCATCGTCATGCCGCCGTTGAGGGCGACCAGGGGCTGGCCGGCCACCGTGAACTCGACGACGAGCACGGAGCCGGTCTTGCCGGAGGGGCCGTCCGAAACGTTCTGTTGAACATGCGTGATCTCCGAATTCGGCACCAGCGAGGTGTAGAATTTCGCGGCTTCCTCGGCATCGCCGTTGAACCACATGCAGGGCACCAGCTTGGTCATCGAGAACGCTCCTCTTCAGGTTTTTAATGCGGGCGGATTTGATCAGGCATGCGCCTTTTCGGACTGCTCGGCGAAGGCCGCGAGATCCATCCAGTTGATGCCCCACATATGTCCATCCGGATCCTCGAAGCTGCGGCCATACATGAAGCTGTATTCGTCCTTGGGGCCGGGATCGGCTACGCCGCCCGCGGCCTCGGCTCTGCCGACGATGTCGTCGACCTCGTTGCGGCTGTCGGCAGACAGGCAGAACAACGCCTGGTTCGAGGTTTTGGCATCCGAGATCGGCTTCGGCGTAAACTGGCGGAATTTGTCGTGGGTCAGGAGCATGGCGAAAATGGTCTCGGAGAAGACCATGCAGCTCGCCGTTTCGTCGGAAAATTGTGGGTTCCTGACCGCGCCGACCGCCTCGTAAAAGGCGGTGGCACGCTTGAGGTCGGTCACCGGCAGATTGACGAAAATCATCCTGGGCATCGGAAGCTCCTTGGGCATGGTTCTGCTCCAAGGACGGACGGGCCGACGGCCATCCGACACCGCTTCCGGATATTTTTAAGGTCTCATTTTCAGGACTTGGCCTGCGTTGTTCTGTCGCACAGAACCAGCAGGCGTTCAGGCCCTTACTTCTTTTCGCTGGGATCCCGATGGATCGGATCGACCCACAGCACGGTCTCGGGCTTCTCGACCGGCTCGATGTCGAGGTTGATTGCCACCGCCTCGCCGTCGCTGCGCACCAGCACGCATTCCAGCACCTCGTCCGGGCTGGCGTTGATCTCCTGATGCGGCACGTAGGGCGGCACGAAAATGAAATCGCCGGGGCCGGCCTCCGCGGTGAACTGCAGGCTCTCGCCCCAGCGCATCCGCGCCTTGCCCTTCACCACGTAGATGACGCTTTCGAGATGGCCGTGGTGATGCGCGCCGGTCTTCGCGTCCGGCTTGATGCTGACGGTGCCCGCCCACAATTTCTGCGCGCCGACGCGCGCGAAATTGATCGCGGCCGCGCGGTCCATGCCCGCCGTCGACGGCACGTTGGTATCAAGCTGGTTGCCGGGAATGACGCGCACGCCGTCATGTTTCCAGCGATCATCATGATGATGATCGTGGTCATGGTGGGAATGCGAATGGTCATGGCCGGTCATGGGTCTTGCTTTCTGTTGCTTCCGTGCCGGCGAAACTAACCAAAGCTGCGGCGGCAAGCCATACCAAAATCGGAACTCTCATAGCCGCCAAACGTTGCCTTTGTAAGCAATCTGGAAGGAGAGTTTCATGGGTAGCACGACCGACAAGATCAAAGGCAACGCCAATGAGGCGATCGGCAAGGCCAAGCAGGGCATCGGTGAAGCCACCGGTTCCGACCGCATGAAGGGCGAAGGCGCGGTTCAGGAGGTGAAGGGCAAGGGCCAGAAGGCCATGGGCGATGCCAAGGACGCCGCTAAGGAAGCGGTGGATCGCGCCGCTGCGGCCGCACGTCGCGCCGCCGAGTGACGCGCATCCATCCGAAAGCGAAAAGACCGGCCTTTCGGCCGGTCTTTTTGTTTGGGCGGTTATTTCACCGCGAGCAATTCCACGTCGAACATCAGCGTCGCGTTCGGCGGGATCACGCCGCCGGCGCCGCGGGCGCCGTAGCCGAGCTGCGGCGGAATGATCAGCGTGCGCTTGCCGCCGACCTTCATGGTCGCAACGCCCTCGTCCCAGCCGGCGATGACGCGACCCTTGCCGATCGGAAATTCGAACGGCTCGTTGCGATCGACCGACGAGTCGAATTTCTTGCCCTTCTGGCCGTTCTCATAGAGCCAGCCGGTGTAGTGCATCACGCAGATCTGGCCGGGCTTCGGCGAAGCGCCGGTGCCGACGACACTGTCGATAGTCTGCAAGCCTGAAGCTGTGGTCATGGTCTTTCCTGCGGTCTGGGCCGAGGCCGTGGTGGAAACGAAATGCGACACGCTGGCGATCACGGTGATCGCGAGGGCCGACATCAGGGCGAGAAGCGCGCGCTGGAAACGCTGCATAAGACACCTTCCGTTCGAAGCGGGAGGTGTCTAGCGCAACGCCGTCGCCGTTACCACCCCTCAGACCTCGATATTTTCCAGCCGCACCGGCAGCTTGCGGATGCGCTGGCCGGTGGCGTGATAGATCGCATTGCAGATCGCAGCATTGGTGCCGACATTGGCGAGCTCGCCGAGCCCCTTTGCGCCGGCAGGATTGATGTGATCGTCCTGCTCGGAGAGCAGGATCACCTCGACGCCTGGGACGTCCGCATTCACGGGCACGAGATAGTCGGCAAGATTGTCGTTGACGTAGCGTGCCGTCCGCTCGTCGATCTCGGTGGCCTCGAGCAACGCCGAGGACATGCCCCAGATCAGGCCACCCATCAGCTGACTGCGCGCCGTGCACGGATTCATGATGCGACCGGCCGCAAAGGCGCCGACGAGGCGCGGCGCACGGATCTCGTGGGTAAAGCGGTTGACCCTGACCTCGACGAACTCGGCGCCGAAGGCGTACGCGATCTTGTCCTTCATTTGATGGCCGCCGACGAGGCGAGCATGGCCACTGTGCATGGCCTTGAAGGAATCCGGCGGCGCGCCCTCGGGCTTCCACTCGCCATATTCCTCGACCACGCCGACGCCAAGCGCGTCGAACGCTTTCTCGACGTCGAGTGGGCGATCACTCCTGGCTGCCTGTGCTGTCGGTGTCTGCCCCATGCCGACCGTTTCCTTGGCTCTGTCCGTAAGGCTGTCATTCGGCATCACGGCCTTGAACAACCGCTGCCGGATCTGGTCGCATACCATCATCACGGCCGAACAGGTGCTGGCCGTCGAATTCGAACCGCCGGCGACCGGAGCCGGCGGCAATTCGCTGTCGCCCATGAATACCGAGACCTTCTCCAGTGGCACGCCGAGCCGTTCGGAGGCGGTCTGGGCAATGATGGTGTAAGCGCCGGTGCCGATTTCGTGGCCGGCGATCTCGACGCGGGTGCGGCCGTCGCGTTGGAGACGCACGCGCGCCGCCGACGGGGCCATCTGCGTCGGGTAGCAGGTGGCCGCACAGCCATAGCCGATCAGCCAGTCGCCTTCCGCCATCGATTTCGGCTCGGGCGAGCGCTGCGCCCAGCCGAACGCCTTGGCGGCTTCGTCGAAGCACGCCATCAGTGATCGCGACGTATAGGGCTTGCCGTCGATCGGCTCGTTGGTGGTGTCGTTGATGCGGCGGAGCTCGACCGGGTCCATGTTGAGCTTCACCGCGAGTTCGTCCATCGCGCTTTCCAGCGCGAACAGATATGGCACCTCCGGCGGCGAGCGCATGAAGCCCGGCGTGTTGCGGTCGGCGCGCACGATCGACACGAGGCTGTCGACATTCGGGCAGGCATAGAGCCGCGCCGTGGTCTTGGTCCCACCGACACAATAGGCGTCCGGGCGCGAGGAGACCTCGGCGCCCTCGTGCCGGAGCGCAGTGAGCTTGCCATCTCGGCCGACCCCGAGCTTGATCTCATGCCGCGTCTCGGCGCGATAGGTTGCGATGGTAAAGCCCTGGTCGCGGGGCGGGACCAGCTTGACCGGCCGGTTCAGACGTCTTGCGATACCGGCGATGATGGCGGTGCGCGGCGTCATCGAGCCGCGCGAGCCAAAGCCGCCGCCGACATAGGGATTGACCACGCGGACCTTGTCCGCGTCGATGCCGAGCTGCTCGGCGACGCCGTTCTTCAGCCCATAGACGTACTGGCTGGGCTCGTAGATGACGAGTTCGTCGCCCATCCAGGCGCAGCTCGTCGTGAACAGCTCCATCGGATTGTGGTGCTGCGTCGGCGTGTCGTAGGAGGCGGTGAGCTTGACTTCGGCCGCGTCGAACGCCTTGGCGAAGTCGCCGACCTTCGGGTCCTCCTTGAACTGGGAGTTTTGCCCCTTCGCGGCAGCCGTGGTCGTTCCCGGCGAGTCGAAGGTAGCACTCGGTGCAGTGGCCGTGTAGCTGACCTTGACCCGGTTGGCGGCCTCGCGCGCCGCCTCGTAACTCTCGGCGATGACCACGGCGATGATCTGGCCGTCATGCGCGATCTCGGCCGATTTCAGCGGCTGGATCGTGGTGCCGGCATAGCCGCCATTGCTGAACAGTTTTGACTCCATCAGCTTCGGCGCATTCTCGTGCGTGACGATGTCGATCACGCCTCGGACGCGCCTGGCGTCGTCGAGATCAAAGCCGTCGACGCGGCCCTTGGCGATGGCGCTGGTGACGAGGAATGCATAGGCCGGATTGACCAGCGGCATGTCGGATGCATAGGTCGCCTTCCCCGTGACCTTCGAGACAGCATCATAGCGCGGCACGGGCTTGCCCATATTGGCCTTCGGCTCGGGAGCAGCAGCGGTCATGGTCATATCTCCATCGTTACGGCCTGCTGGAGCGCGCGCGTCACCACGCGCTTGCCGAGCGCAATCTTGAAGCTGTTGTGCTGGCGGCCTCGGGCATCAGCGAAGGCCGCATCAGCGACACGCTCCGCCAGGCCGTCGTCGAACTTTTGCCCCTTCAGCAATGCCTCCGCCTCACGGGCCCGCCAGGGCACGGTGGCGACGCCGCCGAGCGCAACGCGCGCGTCCTTGATCGTGCCGCCCTGCACGTCGAGTGCAACCGCGGCAGACGACAGCGCGAACTCATAGGATTGCCGGTCGCGAGCCTTGAGATAGACCGAGCGCGGCCAGCGACCGGAGACAGCAAAAGCAGAGATCAACTCGCCCGGCTGAAGCGTGGTCTCGATGTCGGGCGTGTTGCCCGGAGCCTTGTGCAGCTCTGCGAACGGCATGTTGCGCGTGCCGGACCTGCCGGTGATTTCGACGATAGCATCCAGCGCGATCAGGGCCTGCGCGAAATCGCCGGGATAGGTCGCGATGCAGTGGTCGGAGGTGCCGAGCACCGCGTGCATGCGGTTGACGCCGTCCATGGCGGCGCAGCCCGAGCCGGGATTGCGCTTGTTGCAGCTCTCATACGAGACATCGCGAAAATAGCTGCAGCGCGTCCGCTGCATCACGTTGCCGCCGAGCGTCGCCATGTTGCGCAGCTGGGCGCTGGCGGCGAGCTTCAGCGAATTGGCGATGACCGGATAATTGCGCTGGATCCCGTCATGCGCGGCGACATCGGACATTCTTGCGAGCGCGCCGAGACGCAGGTTCTCGCCATCTGGCTCGATCGCCGACCAGCCCAGCGGATTGATGTCGACGATCGCGGCGGGCCGCATCACGTCGAGCTTCATCAGATCGATCAGCGTGGTGCCGCCGGCAAGCGGCTGAGCCGTCGCCTGGGTCAGCGGATCGTTGGCGGCTGCGGCGGCGCTGAGCGCCTGCACGGCCATATCAGGGTCGGTCGCCCTCTGATACGAAAAGGGTCGCATGGCCTAGCCTTTCATGATCTCGGGCGCAGCCTGCTTCACGGCCGCAACGATGTTGGGATAGGCGGCGCAGCGGCAGATGTTGCCGCTCATATATTCGCGGATGTCGGCATCAGTGCCGGCATGCCCCTCCTTCACGCAGGCGATCGCCGACATGATCTGGCCGGGCGTGCAATAGCCGCACTGGAAGGCATCGTTGTCGACGAAGGCCTGCTGCATCGGATGCAGGCGTTCATTCGTGGCGAGCCCTTCGATGGTCGTGATCTCCTCGCCTTCGGCGGCGAGTGCGAGGGTCAGGCAGGAGACGACACGGCGGTCGCCGATCAGAACCGTGCAGGCGCCGCATTGGCCGTGGTCGCAACCCTTCTTGCTGCCGGTGAGGCCCATATGCTCGCGCAGCGCATCGAGCACCGTGGTGCGCGCGTCGAGTTGCAGGCGCTTATCCTTCCCGTTCACGCGCAGCGTGACGTCGACGGGAAGCGCGGGATCCTGTGCGACCGGGGCTCGCGCATCCAGCGCAGCCGCGCGCGCGGTCAACGGAACAAGCGTGCTGCCGGCGGCGCCCGCGATGAAGGCGCGTCGATCGAATCCGGATGGTCGGGAACTTGAATTGTCGGACATGGACGGCCTCCGCCGCTTCAAAACAAGGCGGCGCACGCCTGCACCGCTCACGGCCCACCAACTTGGGGCCATGAGCTCCGTTCCGAACGAGAAAGGGCAGCGCAGCCAATGCCGCGCCGCCCTTCGTCAAATTTTCCTGATCTTGCTGCGAGGAACCTCGCGCGGCGATCAATAGCCGAGCGCGCAGCCGTCCTTGCGCGGATCGGAACCGCCGGTGAGCGTGCCCTTGTCCCAGTCGATCCAGATCGCCTGGGCGCCGCCAAGCGGGCCGACCACGCTGGTGGTCTTGTGGCCGAGCTTCTTGAGGCCCTCGACGATATCAGCGGGCACGCCGTCCTCGAGCTGGTACTGGCCCTCGTAGTGCAGGCCGCGCGGCATATCGATGGCTTCCTGCACATCGCAGCCATAATCGAGGATGTTGGTCAGGAGACGGGTCTGGCCGGTCGGCTGGTACTGGCCGCCCATCACCGCGAACGACATCGTGGAACGGCCGCCCTTGGTGAGCAGTCCCGGCATGATCGTGTGCAGCGGACGCTTGCCGCCTTCGATGCAGTTAGGGTGACCGGGCTGGATGCGGAAGCCGCCGGCGCGGTTCTGGAACAGCACGCCGGTCTTGTTGGAGACGATGGCCGAGCCGAAGGAATGCGCGACCGAGTTGATGAACGAGCAGACGTTGCGATCCTTGTCCACCACGGTGATGTAGATGGTCGAGGGATTCATCGGCGGCGCCACGTTCGGCAGGTCGAGCATGCCGTCCAGGCGGATCTTGCTGATATACTCGTCGGCAAAGCCCTTCTCGAGCATCTCGGCGACATTGATCTTCATGTGCTCGGGCGAGGCGACGTGCATCTCGCGGTTCATGTAGGCGATGCGCGCGGCTTCCGCCTCGAGATGGAAGCGCTCAACGCTGACGGGCGCATACTTCGTCAGGTCGAAGCGCGACAGGATGTTGAGCATCAAGAGCGCGGTGACGCCCGGGCCGTTCGGCGGGCACTGCCAGACGTCATAGGCCTTGTACGCGGTGCCGATCGGCGTCGTCGTCTCGGTGGTGTGCGCGGCGAAATCGTCGAGCGTGTGCAGGCCGCCGATCGAGCGCAGGGTCTCGACCATGTCTTCGGCGATCGGGCCCTTGTAGAAGGCATCGCGGCCGTCCTTGGCGATCGCGCGCAGCGTCTTGCCGAGCTCGGCCTGGTGGATCACGTCGCCGGCCACCGGCGGCTTGCCGCCCGGCAACAGGTAACGCACGGTGTTGGTGCCGTTCTTGAGTTTCTCGAACTGGTTCTTCCAGTCGAAGGCGATACGGGGCGCGACGACGTAGCCCTCCTCTGCCGCCTTGATCGCGGGCTGCAGCAGGCGGTCGAAGCCGAACTTGCCGTGGTTACGCAGCACGGTCGCGAAGGCGTCGATCACGCCGGGGATCGAGACCGCATGGGCCGAGGTCAGCGGCACGGAATTGATCTTGCGCTCGAGATACCAGTCGGCGTTGGCCGCCTTCGGGGCGCGGCCGGAACCGTTATAGGCGAAGATCTTGCCCTCGCCGCGCGGCTGGATCAGCGCGAAGCAGTCGCCGCCGATGCCGGTCGATTGCGGCTCGATCACGCCGAGCACGGCCGAGCCCGCCACGGCCGCGTCCACCGCCGTGCCGCCCTCGCGCAGCACCTCGATCGCGGCGAGCGATGCCTGCGGATGCGAGGTCGCCACCATCGCGTTGGTGGCATGGACGGTGGACCTGCCGGGGAAGTGGAAGCTTCTCATCGAATTCTTGCTCTCGTTAGGCCGCTTGGGCCGCTGGCGCTGGTCGCCGTCTCGGAAAAACCGGGCCTACATGACACATTCCGGCCCGTCCGGGCAATGCTGGCATACCAGGGAAATGGCTGCCATCCGCTGGGCGTATAGACCTTTTGCCGTCCGGGGCGATGCGGGTTTTCTGGGCGGCGGCCGCCTGCTAAACGAGCCGCCAGGATTCAAGAGAACATGATCTTCAAGGTCGCCGCCTTTTACCAATTCGCCGCCCTGCCCGATTACCGCGAGCTGCGCGAGCCGCTGCGCGCGTTCTGCGCTGGCCTCGCGCTGAAGGGCAGCGTGCTTTTGGCCCAGGAGGGCATCAACGGCACCATCGCGGGCGCCTCCGAGGCGATCGACGCCTTCGCCCATGAGCTCGCCCACGGCGCCCTGTTCGGCGGCCGGCTGGACAATCTCGAGTTGAAGTTCTCGACCGCGGAAGCCATGCCGTTCGGCCGGCTCAAGGTGCGGCTGAAGAAGGAGATCGTCACGCTCGGCGACGCCGCCGCCGATCCGACCCGGCAGGTCGGCACCTATGTCGATGCAAGCGAGTGGAACGCGCTGATCGCGGCGCCCGACACGCTGGTGCTCGACACCCGCAACGCCTTCGAAGTCGCGATGGGGACGTTCGAGGGGGCGGTCGATCCCGAGATCAGGAGCTTTGGCCAGTTTAAGGATTTTGCTGCCGAGAAGCTCGATCCAGCGAAGCATCGCAGGATCGCGATGTTCTGCACCGGCGGCATCCGCTGCGAGAAGGCGAGCGCGCATCTGCTCGCGCGCGGCTTTGCCGAAGTCTATCACCTCAAGGGCGGTATCTTGAAATATCTGGAAGAGGTGCCGGAGGCACAGAGTCGCTGGCGTGGCGAATGTTTTGTGTTCGACGAACGCGTCGCGCTCGGCCATGGTCTGCGCGAACGGGGGCACGACAGTGACGAATGAGATCAAGAGGCTTGGCGAGATTCTTGGAGAGCGCATCGACGCGCTGGAGATGCGCATCGCCTATCAGGACGACACCATCGAGACGCTGAACCAGACCATCACCGCGCAGTGGAAGCAGATCGATGTGCTGACGCGGAAGATCGCAGAACTCGGCGAGCGGCTTCAGGAAGCCGAGGCGAATGCGCCGGGCCCCGCCAACGAGCCCCCGCCGCATTACTGAGCGGTATTACTCGCCGACCGCCCTGGGCAGCACGTTCGCGACCTGGACCGACATCATCAGGCGGTCGCGGCCGCCCTCCTTGGCCGCGTAGAGCGCCTGATCGGCAGCCTCGACCAGCGTGCCGACGCCGGCGGTGCGCTCCAGCGCCGGCCGGCAGGCCGCGCCGCCGAGCGAAGCGGTAACGTAGCCTGACGCATGATTGCTGGTGTGGACGAGGCCCGCCTCGCGGATGGCCTTGCGGATCCGCTCGCCGATCCGCGCGCAGCCGGCAGCATCGGTGTTCGGCAGCAGCATGGCGAATTCCTCGCCGCCGTAGCGCGCCGCGAGATCGCCGGGACGCTGCACCTCGGCCGCGATGACCTGAGCCACGACACGCAGGCAGGCGTCGCCCGCGGGATGGCCGTACTCGTCGTTGTAAGCCTTGAAATGGTCGACGTCGATCATGAGCAGAGCGAGGCTGGAACGGTCGCGATAGGCGCGCGCCCATTCCTCGTTCAGGCGCTCGTCGAAGCGACGGCGGTTGGCAAGCCCGGTGAGACCGTCCTCGATCGCAAGCGTCTCGAGCTTGGTTTCGAGCTGCTTCTGCTCGGTGATGTCGCGCGAGATCGCGACAACGCCGTCGACACTGCCGTTGTCCTTGCGCGTCGCCCGCATGGTCGATTCGAGCCAGACCTCGCCATTCTGCCGGTGCGTGTTGCGGTAGGTGACGCGCGCTTCCTCCTTCTCGCCGCGCTTCATGGCATCGACGATGGCCTGGACCTGCGGCCGGTCTTCCTCATGAATGCCGGCGAGCGCGGGCGTTCCGATCAGCTGATTGGCGCGCCAGCCGACGACGCGGACCGACGAGGGCGAGACATAGCGCAGCCGCTCGTCGAGCCCGATCCGGGTCACCATGTCACTGGAGCCTTCGGCGAGCAGGCGGAAATGCGCCTCCTTCTCGACCAGCGCGGCGGCCATACGTTGCCCGCGCTGCAATTGCCGCACCAGCACCGCGCCGATGATCGCGATCAGCAGCACGAGGGCGGCCACGTAGAGCATGCGGGAGATCGCGGCGGCGCGCCAGGGCGCCAGCAGCTCGTCCTTATCCACGGTGGCGAGCAGGACGAGCGGATAGCGGCCAGAGCGCTTGAAGAAGCTGACGCGTTCGGCACCGTCCAGCGGCGACTTGAAATGATAGGCGCCGCTCGGCCGTTGCAGGCTGGCATCGCGGAACAACGCGGTGTCGGCGACGCTGCGGCCGACGAACTTGTCGTTGCTGGGGTTGCGCGCGATGATCAGGCCGTCGCCATACATCAACGTGACCGAGCTGTTGCGGCCGATCTCGAACTGCTCGTAGAAATGCGAAAGATATTTCGAGCTGATGGTCGCGAGCACGACACCGCCAAAGCTGCCGTCCAGCTTGTTGAAGCGGCGCGACAGGGTGACGACCCATTCGCCGTCGAGCAGGCTCTTCACCGGACTGCCGGCATGGGCCTCGCGCTTCGGGGAAAGCTGGTGATAGCGGAAGAAGGCGTCGTCGCTGAGCGTCGAGCTGATTGTGCCGGGCGCGGTCAGCCAGTTGCCGCGGTCGTCGATGATGGCAAAGCTGTGCACGCGCTCCATCGCCTTCTTGCGCACCTCCATGAGGGTCGTGAGCTTGGCGATCGTGACAGGATCGGTGCCGTCCATCTCCAGCCGGCTGACGACGCCGACGACGCCGGAATCGAGCAGGTCGAGGCTGTCTTCGGCATGCTGGGTCAGCGAGCGCGCGACGTTCGCCATCTCGGTCTCGGCACCCTTGAGCACCGCATCGCGCGTGGTCCATTCACGCCAGCCGCTGACGCCAAGGATGGTTGCGCAGGTCAGCACGACGAACGCCGCCGCGCGCAGCGGCAAGCGGCTCCATCCGGCTCTTTGGGCAACGACGTTCATGCAGCAGGGTTCTCCGATCGTCGGGAACCTCTGCCGCTTCTGTTAGTGAACTCTGAAATGATTGGCGGAATACGCCGCGATATCCCCCGTTTCCCGTAGTCGTACGGACGGGGGGATCAGCGCATCGCTAACAAGAGATTAGCGAACCTGTCGGAATCCGGCGACGCCTCCCCCGCTAGCTGAAGATCGCCTTAACCTTGTCCCAGAGCGAGGGATTGTCGGCGTCCGCATCGGCCTTCGTCGGCGTCGGCTGCGCAGCGCTGACGGGATCGGAGGCCGGGAAGGTATCTTCCAACCCTGTATCGAGCTTGGCGTGACGGTCGGCGGCGCGTGCTTCGCGCAGATCGTCGGCGTGCTTGTCATGCGGCGCGGGATTGAATGTCTGAGCCATGGAATTCCTCCTCCATTGGCTGGTCCAACGCGGCGCATTTGCGCTGGTTCCCCTGTTCCGCTTCCGCCCCCGGCGGTGTATCAGGAACCTCAAATCTGCATCAGGATCATTCGTGCCCCAGTCTGCGACAAAGCCCTTCATCGACGTGCTCTCCGGCCAGCGGCAAGCCGTCCCGCCCCTGTGGATGATGCGCCAGGCCGGCCGTTATCTGCCGGAGTATCGCGAGGTGCGCGCCAAAGCCGGCGGCTTCCTCGATCTCTGCTTCAATCCGGAGCTTGCCGCCGAAGTCACGCTGCAGCCGATCCGCCGCTTCGGCTTCGATGCGGCGATCATCTTCTCCGACATCCTGGTGATCCCATACGCGCTCGGCCGCTCGGTGCGCTTCGAGGTCGGCGAGGGTCCGCGGCTGGAGCCGCTGGACGATCCGGCCAAGGTCGCAACGCTCGCCGCGCAGGCCGACTTCGGCAAGCTCAATCCGGTGTTCGAGGCGCTCAAGCTGGTGCGCGGCGCGCTCGATCCGAAGGTCGCACTGATCGGCTTCTGCGGCGCGCCATGGACGGTTGCGACCTACATGGTTGCGGGTCATGGCACGCCCGACCAGGCACCGGCGCGGATGATGGCCTACCGCCATCCGGAAGCGTTCGCAAAAATCATTGACGTGCTGGTTGAGAACTCGATTCAATACCTGCTGGCGCAGTTAGAGGCCGGCGCCAATGCCCTGCAGATCTTCGACACCTGGGCCGGCGTGCTGCCGCCCACTGAGTTCGCGCGCTGGTCAACCGAACCGACGCGCCGCATTGTCGAGGGCGTGCGCGCAAAGGTGCCGGACGCGAAGATCATCGGCTTTCCGCGCGGCGCCGGCGCGCAATTGCCCGGCTATGTCGAGGCGACCAGCGTCAATGCCGTCAGCATCGACTGGACCGCCGAGCCGGCCTTCATCCGCGAGCGCGTGCAGTCACGCGTGGCCGTGCAGGGCAATCTCGATCCGCTGGTGCTGATCACCGGTGGTGCGGCGCTCGACCGCGCGGTGGACAACGTGCTGGCGAATTTCGCGCAGGGGCGCTTCATCTTCAATCTCGGCCACGGCATCCAGCCGGAGACGCCGATCGCCCATGTCGAGCAGATGCTGAGGCGCGTGCGGGGCTGATTTTTTTCGCACCCGAAGGGGCGGAAACAAAAAACGCGAAAACAACCCCATGCACAGTACAAATCATTGAAGAATTTCGCTCGGCATGTCGGTGGTCGCTTCCAACACGAGGCGCCAGTGGACCGGGCCGCGCGAGCCCGGCTAGCAGCGGACCTTTGAAGACAATCACACAAGCAAAAACGCCGCCTCCGTTTCCGGAAGCGGCGTTTTGTATTCGAACATCGTAAGAGGAGGATTTCTTGTCCTTGGCAGGCCTGGCAGCGACCTACTCTCCCAGGGCTTAAGCCATAGTACC
>NZ_JAVAYL010000098.1:0-528 GCF_054185225.1 Bradyrhizobium sp. 18BD
GTGTTCGGATACGTTCATCGTAACCTTCATAATGTCCGCATATGAAAACGATGTGGTCAGCCTTGCTTAATTCAACAGCTTTCTGATGTGAAAATGGCTCGCCTTGTGGACACATTAAAATAACGCGTGTTTGTTCTGTGACATCTAAGTCTTCCATCGCATTAAAAACAGGTTCAGGCTTTAACACCATACCTTGTCCGCCACCATACGGATAATCATCTACTTGGTTGTGCTTGTTAATTGCATAATCTCTAAAATTAACCGTATTGATTTGTAATTTATTGTTTTCTTGGGCACGTTTCATAATTGAATGATTTAAAACACCATCAAACATTTCAGGAAATAAAGTTAAATAATCAATTTTCATTAATCCAACAATCCTTCCATTGGCGTGATGATAATTTTTTTATTTTCAACATCCACTTCTTTTACAACATCAGCAATATAAGGAATCAAATATTCTTTAGATCCTTTAATCACCCACACATCATTCGCACCTGTTTCAAATATATTAGTTACACGACCGAT
>NZ_JAVAYL010000099.1:0-528 GCF_054185225.1 Bradyrhizobium sp. 18BD
GAAAATAGGCAAGCATTTTATCATTGGCAAAATTCAGCTGAGTACAAGCATACACACAAGCAACGTGGCACTTCGAAAGGTGCAGATGTAAAAATAATTAATCGTGAATTATCATACAATATTCGTATTGAATTAGCTGATATGGTCTAGCCCGAGATATCAACCCTCAATCATTTGAAAGTCCTTGAATGCTACGTCATGTCAAAGTGTAGTGTCGAGGACTTTGGTATTTAACCCTATTTAATTGAAAATTCTGTAAAGATAGGCGTATGATATATATAATTCATTTATAAAATTACAATGTTCATCACAGGAAAAGTGGATGTATGAAAGGAAGTTAGTTATGCAAAAGTCAGCTCTATTCGCGCCTGAAAAATATAACATTATTTCGGAAATCGAAAAATATAGCCACATACCAGATAAAAAGGCAATTTTATATCATAATACTGAAGGTGAAGATATATCAGTCACTTACCAACAGCTCATTGAACAGTCTAATAAAGTAGGTAATGTTTTAGCATCGCACGG
>NZ_JAVAYL010000100.1:0-527 GCF_054185225.1 Bradyrhizobium sp. 18BD
TGGAGCTTCTATACATTTTTCCTTTGTTACACCTGCAAAATTAAATTCATCCTCTTCTGGTGGCAATGCTTTCGATGATAAATTAACTGCTTCTCTTAAATCATACGTTGCCATATTCCACACAAACCAACCTGTCTCTTCAGCATTTTTCACTGTATCTTTACGTTCGTGATCACCAAGAACGGATTGATTTGCTGCGAACATAACCATAGGCGGATCCCAAGTTAATTTTTGATACTGACTATAAGGCGCTAAATTATCTTTCCCATCTTTCGATACAGTAGAGATCCACCCTATTGGACGTGGTACTGTACTACTTTTAAATGGGTCGTGCGGTAAACCATGACTTCTTACACCTTGCTTCGGCGAATAATTCATACTATCTTCACCCCTTATAAGTAATTACATTTAAGGTTACGCCCTCTTTACATAAGCGTCTAATATAAATAAACAATTTATTTATAAGTAGAAACTATATATGACGTGGTTGCTTATAATTTGCGTTCTTGATTCGAAAAATTCAGATA
>NZ_JAVAYL010000101.1:0-527 GCF_054185225.1 Bradyrhizobium sp. 18BD
TGTTAATTCAGCTGTTGAAACAAGACCAGTCGACTTACCTTTTTCTTTTGCACGTTCAAGCACCGTCTTTACTTTTTGCTTGTTACTGTCAACACCGATGGCACCATTATATGTCTTATGGCCAGAACTAAAGGCTGTTCCGCCAGCTGCAGAATCAGTAATATTCTGTTTTGGGTCATTTGAATATGTACGATTTGTGCCTTTTAAATATGAATCAAAAGCAGTAGGGGTCATTTCTTTGGCATGCGGATCATTTTTATAATAACGATAAGCTGTGTTAAATGATGGACCCATACCATCGCCAACTAAAAAGATAACATTTTTTGGATTTTTAGTATTACCAACCGCGAAACTTTCATCTTTAGAACTTTTATCGGATTGCGCAATTGCAGGTGTGACAGAACTGAAAACTGTTGACACGATAATAAGGTTAGCAACTGCAAATTTTGTGGCTTTTTTAACTGATAACATAAGACATCCTCCTGAGTATATGACTATGTCTTCAGTGTAAAAGAGGAATTTTGAGC
>NZ_JAVAYL010000102.1:0-527 GCF_054185225.1 Bradyrhizobium sp. 18BD
TGCCCAAGCAATCATCGTTAATGGAACTACTGCTGAGAGCCCTACTTTAACAACAGATGAAAAAGAACTTATTCTAAAAACAGTTATTGATCTTGTAGATAAACGTGTTCCTGTCATAGCTGGAACTGGAACTAATGATACTGAAAAGTCAATCCAAGCTTCATTCCAAGCTAAAGCCTTAGGGACTGATGCAATTATGTTAATTACGCCCTACTACAACAAAACGAATCAACGTGGTTTAGTCAAACACTTTGAAGCGATTGCAGATGCTGTGAAATTACCAGTCGTGCTGTACCATGTTACTTCAAGAACGAACATGACAATTGAACCAGAAACTGTAGAAATATTAAGTCAACATCATTATATAGTTGCTTTAAAAGATGCTACGAATGATTTTGAGTATTTAGAAGAAGTGAAAAAGCGAATTGATACAAATTCATTTGCATTATATAGTGGCAATGATGACAACGTCGTCGAATACTATCAACGTGGCGGTCAAGGGGTTATCTCTGTTATTGCCAATGTCA
>NZ_JAVAYL010000103.1:0-525 GCF_054185225.1 Bradyrhizobium sp. 18BD
CTTGTCGTGTTTGTCTTATCGCTTACCGTATTATCTGGATGTAGTTTGCCCGGACTAGGTAGTAAGAGCACGAAAAATGATGTCAAAATTACAGCATTATCAACAAGCGAATCGCAAATTATTTCACATATGTTACGGTTGTTAATAGAGCATGATACACACGGTAAGATAAAGCCAACATTAGTAAATAATTTAGGGTCAAGTACGATTCAACATAATGCCTTAATTAATGGGGATGCTAATATATCAGGTGTTAGATATAATGGAACAGATTTAACGGGAGCTTTGAAGGAAGCACCAATTAAAAATCCTAAGAAAGCAATGATAGCAACACAACAAGGATTTAAAAAGAAATTTGATCAAACGTTTTTTGATTCGTATGGTTTTGCGAATACGTATGCATTCATGGTAACGAAGGAAACCGCTAAAAAATATCATTTAGAGACAGTTTCAGATTTAGCAAAGCATAGTAAAGATTTACGTTTAGGTATGGATAGTTCATGGATGAATCGTAAAGGCGATGGC
>NZ_JAVAYL010000104.1:0-525 GCF_054185225.1 Bradyrhizobium sp. 18BD
GGTTGTTCAACTGCATTTACTACTGGTAATTTATCGATGTTCCCTAGACCTAACTTTTCAAGGTTTGGTAAAGTTTGATCGAAACCTTCTAAGTTATGTCTTAAAGTATGTGAACCTTCATCTTTAAAATCAGCTGCGTCTGGCGCTTCACCAATACCTACTGAATCCATTACGATTAAATGTACACGATTAAATGGTCTTGTCATAGCTATCACTCCCAAACTTTATATATATTAGTAATCTGAATCTGCTTCTAAACCTTGCATAATTTGAACACCTGCGCTCGCACCAATACGTGTCGCACCTGCTTCAACCATTTTATTGAAATCTTCTAAATTACGTACGCCACATGATGCTTTTACTTCTACATCAGCACCTACTGTATCTATCATTAATTTAACGTCTTCTGCAGTCGCACCGCCACCTGCAAAACCTGTTGAAGTTTTAACGAAGTCCGCACCAGCCGATTTTGTTAATTCACTCGCTTTTACAATTTCGTCATGGTCCAACAATACCGTCTCAATA